>PIVU01000156.1 GCA_003354025.1 Nitrospirota bacterium | reverse complement strand
GAGCAGTATCGCAAAATGCTGAAGGCCTTCGCGCATATCGAGGAGGATGATGACCGCTTTATCAGAGAGACTATGAAGGCTGTTTCAGATGAAAAAATAGAAGACATGGAAATTGCCTCACTGCTGCTGGTAAACCGGCTCTTTACCCAGGCATGCAGAATGCAGGTATACGGCATGAAGGACCTTTTGCTTACTCCTGAACAGATCAATAACTTTGACAGCGCCCTGGACATGAAAGAAATAATGGATGAAGAAAAAGCCGAATCCGGTGAAGACACACGACCGGGTCCGAAAACTCCACAATAACTGACAGCTGCACCATGCCGGGATTGATTTTCCTGAACAATATAATTAGTCTGAACACATGGACATTGATTTAAGAAAGGTCATAAAAGAGAAAAGCCCGGACTTTTTCAGAGTTCTGCCAGGTTTTCTTTCAACTGCTGTAGTGCGGTTTCTCGAGAGAGTCAACCATTTGCAGGAGGTCAGGGATTTTTTTGCTCAGTACGGTGACAGGAGTAACTGGGATTTTATTGATGCTGTCATGCAATACCTCGATTTTCAGTATGCAGTGTCCGGTGAGGACATAAAAAGGGTCCCGAAAAAGGGGAAATTAATCTGCGTTGCCAACCATACACTGGGGGCACTGGACGGCCTATCACTTTTAAAAATAATCGGTTCTGTCCGCAGGGACGTCAAAATTGTGGTAAATGATATTCTACTCCCGGTTGAATGCATGCATGACATGTTTCTTTTTTACGATCTCTATTCCAGAGGAATGCAGAAGACGAATATTCAGAGGATCGGTTCTGCATTGTCAGAGAATAATGCGGTCATATTTTTTCCGGCAGGTACAGTTGCCAAGTTAACGGTGCGAGGGGTGCTGGAGAACCCGTGGAATACGGGACCGGTGGTTTTTTCGCGGAAATACGGTGCACCGGTGCTGCCGATGTATGTGAATGCAAAAAGTTCAACGCTCTATTACCTTGCATCTCTTATTAATCCCGAGCTGTCATCTCTCTTTCTATCTCAGTCAATGTTCAGCAAGCGGTCACAACGCATCAGTGTGAAAATCGGGGATGTGATTAACCGTGAAGAATTTGAGCGTCATGGCAGGAATGCCGCAGGGCAGACGGAGTTTTTGAGGAACCATGTTCTGGGATTGCGAAAAGAACCGTTGGAACGTTCATTCAGCTCGGGCAGTTAAACTGACCTTTAAGATACTTTCCCCACAGGTGCCATATAAATTGTGAATTCATCATTGCCGTCTACCTTCAGCAGCCGGTCCATTAGAGTCTGATTGTATGCACCGACTGCACAAGTTCCGGCATTGATTGCTTCACAGGCCAGGTACAGATTCTGGCAGACATGGCCCGCATCGATTGCGATTACTTTATGGGCTGCGATATCATACCGCCATTCCATACGATAGGGGATAACAGTCCAGATAAATGTTACAGCAGCTTTTCCGGGAAACGGCTGCCCCAGTGCGGCTTCAACAAGATCGTCAGTGAGGTTGTTTTCTTCTTCCTGCTCCAATACAAGCTGGTGCTCCAGGGGCAGGTAACGGTAAATGCCTCTGTCAAGTCCTTCAACGTTTAAAACGTACAAATAAGTTTCAAAGGCATGACGGCAGCCTGCTGACGGAACAGTTCTGTACGCAGTAGCTTCATCCACATGTTTACGGACTCCCTGTGTCATCCAGAGCAGAAATGACATCTCTTCAAGGGTCAGGTGCTCCGGTTTAAACACCCGGTGGCTCCTGCGGTTCCGTATAGCTGAGACAAGGTCAATGGACGGCAAGTTCTTCCAATTGTCCGGATGAATCAGGTCAATTCTCATTTTTTGCTCATCAAATGGTTTTTCAATAGGCGGTGGTGTAACCCTTTTGGACTGATCGGTCTGATGAAAGTCGATAGTCAAACGCACGCTGTCTTTTAGGAAATATCGGTACTGAGCAATTGCTTTGTTATCCATTGATGCCCTCCATTGTTAAAAGAAGGTTTAAGGGTTATATTATCATTGTACTATAGACTTGAAGAGTCCTGGCGTATTTACCATAAGAGCACTCTTTGCAATCATTAATAAATCTCAATGCTGTAAAATACCAAATAACATGAAAAGGTGCGAATGGTCAGAAGGAAGTGAGCTTTACCGGGACTACCATGATAAAGAATGGGGAGTGCCTGTTCATGATGACAGGCTTCTGTTTGAATTTTTAATCCTGGAAGGTGCACAGGCAGGGCTGAGCTGGATCACTATCCTCAAGAAACGGGAAGGGTATCGCAAGGCCTTTGATAATTTTGATGCAAAAAAGATTGCGCGGTATTCAGATAAGAAGATAGAAAAACTCCTCTCCAATCCTGAAATCGTCAGAAACAGACTCAAGGTAAATGCCGCTGTAATTAATGCAAAGGCATTCCTGGATGTTCAAAAAGAATTTGGAAGTTTTAATTCATACATCTGGCAGTTCGTGGACGGCAAAACAATTCAGAATCGATGGAGGAGTTTATCCGACATTCCGGCAAGCACACCCGAGTCGGAGGCCATGAGTAGGGACTTGAAGAAAAGAGGTTTTAAATTTATTGGAGCAACTATTTGCTATGCCTTCATGCAGGCTGTTGGAATGGTGAATGATCACGTGGTGGATTGTTTCAGATATAAAGAAACGTTCATCTGACTACCTATGGAGAAATAATGATCACTGAAGAAGATTTGAAGTACTTAAAAAAAGTGGATTGTTCGGAGTCGGTTATTGAGCACTCAATCGCAGTGGCACAGGAGGCCCTGAAGATTGCGGACAGAGTTACTATAGACATAGACAGGGAACTCGTTTTGCAGGGAGCAATTAATCATGATATCGGCAGGTCGAAAACTCATGAGCTCGATCATTTTATTGTGGGGGCGGAGATTGCAAAGGAACTTGGAATGAATGAAGATGTTGTCAGAATAATCGAGAGACATATCGGGGCAGGCATTCCGAAAGAGGAAGCTGTGAAATATGGTCTTCCTGCAAGGGATTTTATTCCACTGACGCCGGAGGAAATAATTGTTTCCTATGCCGATAACATTGTTGATCATGTAACGACCATGTCTTTAGAACAGGCGCTGGACAAATTCAGGGACCGCCTCGGTAATGATCATCCTACTATTGAGTTAATGATAATTATGCATGATAAGGTCCAGTCCTGGATGAGTGGAAAGTCGGAGGATCAGATCAATCACTCGGGACAGTCCTTATGTGAGACAGAAAAATAGATTGCTGAAGAGTGACCTGATACTATTTTCTTAAAGGGCATAAAGGTATATGCAACGCTGAATGAAACTCTTCTGATGTTATCGATCTTTCTTAGATTATGTGATTGAATAAAACTCTAATCCAGAATATTGGATTTATTGTTCTAATGAAAGAAGGCAGTCTGTTTGATTTGTAGACGTCGATTGCTTCTTCAATATACTCCATAGCTGCTTCAGGCGGAATTTCATTGCGGCCGAGGTTGAAAATGTTCATTATCAAATCGATATTTTGCCCTTTCCTGCCATGAGCAAGAGAAGACGTAGATGAAGCAGAGGTTTTTATATCGGCGAGCCTGATGATTTCGTATACCTCTTTAATGATCAGGTTAATGGCGGATCTTGCATCGCGGGCCTCCGGGTTTTCGGTATAAATCCCGTTCATCATATTAAGCGTACTGTTTTCGAAGTACGCCGCTACTAACTCCAGAAACTCCCGGAGCAGTTTCAGCCGGGTGCTGTTTTCCCCGAAGGTGATATTTCTGTAATGTTTTAGTGACTTTTTTATCATGCGTTGTTTTAGGAACTTAAATAATACGTGTTAGTAGCCTTTAGTAGCATACCTTAAAATGTTTCATAATATCATGTGTGCAGCACTAAATGCTGCACAGACTGCGGGTAACAATGCCAGATGAGATATTAGCAGAAATAAGTTGAAATAACTATTTATTTGCTTGCTACGCATGCCGATTCTATAAGTTTTGAAAAATTGTTAATGATTATATCAATTTCATTTTTTGAATAAATGTTGATCCTGTAACTTACACCGATATTAAGTTTGTCCCTCACTGTTGTGAGTGAAAAGATGAGAGGAGAGACTGGTCCTGTGGAGACTGCCCTTATATAATCGAAAGTATCATCTTCTTCTGCCGGGTCCCAATATGTTTTCAGGTTCACATTTGTTATGCCCGCCCACAACGGATAATATTTGGAATAGAATGTCATTTGCCGCTCCGGTGTTAGCAGTGACATAAGTTTCAGTGAAAAGAACTGGTCAATAATTGACCTGAGGCTTATCTTGTATTTTTTTATTATTTTTGTTTGTTCCCCTACGTTTTTTGCGATTTGTTCAAGAGTAGCTCCGGCGGGCACAGGATGGGTTACACTAAAATAGCCGAGAAAAATGCCGAATGTACGTGGGCTTGTAACGGACAGGTCCTGTCTGATATTTGCAATTGATGCAACTGATAGATTCTTCCTTCTTTTTGAATTTTCCCTCTTCTTTGCCAGCGGCGCAAGGGACATAAGCAATAGAGAGAGAAACATGTCATTAACTGTAATATCCCAATGCCGGGCAGTTTCAACGAGTGATTTGAACTGAGGTGAATCAATAGTAAAAAAAGAAAAGCCGTTATCGTGGTTTATCTGATTTGAGTACCCGGCTCTGAAAGAACGGCGTACTCCGGAAACCTGATTGCGAAGAGTCAGCAGCCAGCCGGTGATGTGTCTGAAGCTGAATGGGAGCAGTTTTCTGTAGGTCTTTGAATAGCGGTCCAGAGTTCCGCTGTCAACCCTCTTCCTGTTCATGTAGTTGTCGGTGATACTTTTTAATAAGTAAATGACTGAATCATCTCCGGCTATTAGGTGAAAATATACAAGCCCGAGATAGAAGGAGTTGTCCTGCCTGATTGCAAAAAATCGGAAAGGAGTCATGGCTGATTTATCATTAAAGGGCGTGTTGAGCTGCTCCCTGACTTCTTCGGTAATTCGTTGCACAGGATCGTCTTGAGATGTCACTATTTTTACCTGTACGTTGGCAGGCCCTCCGTAATAATGATATTTATCTTTATAGTGATCTATTTTTAGTCCGGTTAAACCCTTGTTTTCCAGGTATGAGTTAATCGTATTTTCGAGCCGGGCAGGATCAAGAGGCCGGGGTATCCTGACAATATTGACAGCATTGTAAGGATGGATTTTATTCCATGCCAGGACGGCTCTCTGAAAAATATTAAGTTTGCCTTGCATTTGTGTTGACAGTACCTTCTGGAAAATAATTAGTATAACGGTTGCTGTGTAAAAACATCCGGTGGATAGTAGTATGGTGAACGATGAGATACAAAATATTATATGTATATTTGCACCATCATTTCCATGCTTCTTTAGAAATATTACGACATGACTGCTCTTTTGTTCTTATAGGTTTTCCACCGGTTATGCATCCACAAGTACTGCTCAGGGTACTTCCTTATAATGATTTCCATCTCATGTGTGACTTCCTTTGTGATCCGTATGATCTCTTCCTTTTCACTTGAGTATTCCCCGGGGAATATCGGGTCGCTGACAAACCCGTCATATCCACCGTCCTTCATACGGCAGCATGCTACAACAACAATCGGCCGATTGTAATTTATTGCCAGTATGGCAGGGACGGGAGTGGTAGTGGCGGGACGCCCGAAAAAATCAATGGATAGCCCTTTCATGGTGCTTTGATCAGGCAGCATGCCTATGGATGTACCCTTTTGAAGAGTTTTCTGAAGAGTGAATAGAGCATTCTTTTTTGGGATCAGTACCTGTCCGCCTGCAACCCGGTTTTCGAATATTAGTGATTCAAGGTATTCATTATCAAGCGGTCTGGCAACTATGGCCAGAGGAATGCCGACAAATGCACTGACATGAGGCAGTAGTTCCCAGTTCCCGATATGGGGGGTGACAAAAATGCAGCCTTTTGATTCGTCATGTATTTTTTTTGCCTTTTTGAAAAGTTCATCAACGTTTTTTGTCTGCTCTTTCAGCCTGTCGACCGCGTCAGGCCGTGAGAACAGATACCGGATTTTTATGATTTCCAGGAATGTCAGAAAAAAAGATCTGCAGCTCTGACGTGCCAGATCTCTAATTTCTGCTTCGGTTTTGTCTTCTTTGAAAGCTTGCTGCAGATTTTCAATAGCGATTGTGCGACGGCGTTTGGCAAGGAAAAAGAGCATGTCGCCAAGAATGCTGCTGAATGCCTTTACAACACCTAAAGGTACTGCCCTTGCTGTCAGTATAAGAGTGTATACGGCGGCATACTCTATGCGCTTTACTAATTCACTTTTTTTCTTTCGTTTTTTTTTCAATTAGCCCGCATCTATAATTACTGAAGATGACTGCCCGCCGACTCCATAGCTGACTGAGAGAAAACTGTTCTTGCTGCAAGCTTGTGGAGAATTTGAGATATTTAAATCAGCATGGGTCTTTTCAGTTGAACTGAAATTGAGAGTTGCCGGGACTGTACTGTTTTTTACAGCACTGATTCCAATAATGACTTCGGCAAGATCGCTTGCTGCTCCCATGTGTCCTGTATATGGTTTTAACCCGCACAAGGGAAGGTTATTGCTGCTGCCCAACACATCTTTTATTGAGTTGAGCTCGGACCTGTCACCCTTTTTTGTGCCGCTTCCGTGGGGTATAAGGAATGCCAGGTCGTCAACAGTGCAGCCTGCATCGTCCAGGGCTGACTGGAGGCAATATTTTGTTACCCTGTCGGGCACACTGATTTTGCTCTTTGATGAGAATTCCAGAATGTTGGCCATTCCATTAACTTTCCCTAGAATCTCAGCCCCTCGATTTTTTGCGCTCTCGTACGATTCGAGAAAGACCGCGGAACCTCCTTCTCCGGGAATGAAGCCGTCCCTGAGTTTATCAAAGGGCTTAAATGAATGGATGCCGGTTTTGCAGGCAGAAAGAATTCCCAGACCTTCAAGCTCATACATTGGAATCTCGGTTATCCAGTTTCCGTACCCGACTGCCAGGGCAATGTCGGCATTGTTCTGCTTAATGCTTCTGTACGCAAGTTCAAGGGCATTTCCTCCACAAGGAGACAGACTTGCCAGACTGGTGTTGGGTCCCATAAATTCTACATAGGCGGATAGAAAACTGAACAGGTTGTTATGCAGAGATTCCAGCAGAAAAAAAGGATTTACTTTATTAAGGGCGGAACTGTTGAGTTTTTCATTGTCTATTGTGCTCCAGTTCTCATTACTTGCATCTTTTATAGCAGGATACATGAACTCAAATCCTGCGCTTGTAAAGTCTCCTGAAGCTACATATAATGCCCTGCGGCCCGGATCTGTTTCTGAAATATAGTCCAGGTGTGCTGAAATGGCCTCATGGGTTGCTGAAAATCCTAGTGTTGCTCCACGGTTCAGGAATTTCATCTGGCCCATCTGTTTTGGCGGTATGTCATTGGGAGTGTCATACTCATCGACTTTTCCCATATACTGAAGAAATTCCGGCCGGTCACTGCCTGCATCTTGAATAATGCCGGTTTTAGCCAATGTAATATTGCTCCAGTTTTCAGCGACATTTTTTCCCGCAGGAGATACGAGGCCCATACCTGTGATGACTACTTCTCTGTTTGACATATTCATTAACGCATTTTCAGGCTTCTTGTCAGAACCTTAAAGAAATTTTTCTGTTCTTCCACATCTTCAATTTCATCCAGGGGCACTAAGGTGCCTTCAAACTCCGTAAATATCTTCTTTTTACCATTAACCAGGCCGGTCCCTCTATAGAGTTTTTTGCCGGAATCATCGGTAGAGACAATCTCAACTTTCAGCTCCACCTGGTCACCGGGGAATGCAAATCCGTAGAATTTGGATTCATTAACTCTGCTGATCAGAAACCAGTTATTGAAATCCGATGATACCGCCTCAAGCCAGCCTGTAAGCTGGGTTAATGCTTCAAGGAGCATGACGCCGGGCATGATAGGGTTCCTCGGGAAATGGAACTCGAGAAAATCTTCACTCATTGCGACGTTTTTAACAGCCTTAATCTGCTCTCCC
>PIVU01000155.1 GCA_003354025.1 Nitrospirota bacterium | reverse complement strand
GTTATTCCAGAGTCCAGCCGGTAAAGACTGGAGCGCCTGAATTAGTAGCCTATTCAAGGGAGATGGCGAAAGAGATCGGTCTTTCCTCCGAGCTCTGTGAGTCCGGAGATTTTTTGCAGACCTTCTCTGGCAAAAAGACGTCCTGAATGGGCACGTCATCGGGCAGGCTGTGCGATGCTGTCCTGAAGCTCATAAATCTCTTATGGATTAAGAGAAAAGATTAACTGAAAGTGACGATTGACGAGTAGCGAATGACGAAGGGAAAGACTTGTCATTGTAAACCTCAAACAGTAGGAGCATATCTCAAGACCCATCAGAATCACTGAGTTGGGGGGTCTTCCAAAAGTCCTTTCCAAATTATTTCCAATTCAAATGAAATTGATTTTGCAAGTCCGTCCAAATCCGGAAAAAGTGTTGCATTAGTGATATTCATTCTGTACAGAGACCGCATGGCTTCATTACGAATTTTTCTTGCCGGGAGAATGATTTTCAAAAGGAGATTTTCGGAAGACGAATACTGCATTAAAATATCTTCTATAGGTTTATCAATTATGCCCGGCATGACAAAAGTGCCGGATTGCGCGAGTAGTCTGCGGTCCATTTCCTTGGGCTCACCAATCCAGACATGTTCGTGCTTATTGCTGGAAAAGAATTTCTCGAAATTACCCTTGTTGCGAGGGTCTATTACTTCGTGAGTCAATTCAGGGGAATCCTTTGGACAGGCACGCCAAAGACGCGGAGTATTCAAAGCAAAGACTGCTGCATCATCCCTTGCATTTTCCAATGCGAAGAAAGCAGCAACATAGGGTGATTTTGTAAAATCGAGAAGTCTGGTCGGAGCACCATGATGCTGCATCATGGCCAAACACCTCAAATCATCATCCAGGATGCGTAGATCAGAAATATAATTGTGCGCTTTTCGACGGAATATTCTTATCGCCCGCTCTTCCCGCTCGTGCCAGAAATCCTTATGAGGCCCAAAATTATTAAGATGCCGTGATAGAGAACTGAATAATTCCCACTTTGCATCTAGCTGACCTCGAAATGCCCAGCCATCGAGTTCTTGAGCGACAGTTACAAACTCATTCCAATTATCGATTTTATTAACTTCCATTTTACCATCTGCTTATCTAAGGGATATCAAGTGATTATAGTTCCTGCATGTCTACGATAATATAAATAATATTTAGGGGATTGGCAAGGTTTTTTGCTGCCTCTCTACCTTATCTGTCACCACTCCGGCCTCTTCCGCCGCCGCCACCACCATATCCTCCTCTGCCACCGCCTTTTCCGCCGCCATATCCTCCTCTACTGCCATCTTTTCCACCTCTGCTAAATCCTCCTCTACCGCCGCGATTATCGTTGCGTGGGCGGGCCTCATTCACGGTAAGAGTTCTTCCTTTTAATTCTTTGCCATTCAGGTTATCAATTGCAGACTGCCCCTCTTCTTTAGAAGGCATCTCAACGAATCCAAATCCTTTTGATTCACCACTATACTTGTCCTTTATGATGTATGCTTTTTCAATCTTCCCAAATTCTTCAAAGGCCTGTTTCAACTCATCTTCAGTGACTTCACGTAGTAAATTACCTGCAAATATATTCATTTGTATCTCCTTTTTTTCTTGAATATTTATTTCTCAGTTTCACTCAAATTATAGCTTATATTATTTAACACCTAAAAACACACATTACCCTGACCCACTTTATTCGTTATCTTTACGCCAGGGAAGGTTATAATGCCTTTCATCTCCTGGCACGCATTCCAGGTTCCGGACTTTAGCCCCTCATAGAAGTTGACAGGCACGTGGGAGGGGGGCGCGCACCCATTAGTCAAAGAAAATATAATGTGTATCATTGCTATACAATATAGCGTAACTAATAAATTATTTACATTTTTGAATATGGACAACAAAACCGATTATAAAAAACTGATTCAGGAAAAGATGAACAATCCGCAGTGGAGGCTGGGGGTAGTTGTTTTTGCATCATTTCTTGCTATCTTTCTGATGAATATAACTCAGAACAGGGGAGGCCCGACCCGGTATCCCATCAGTTACACCGAGTTTTTTGAGCAGCTCAGTGTTAAGAATATTCACTCCGTGACAATAAGGAATCTGAATATAACGGGGGAATTCAGGGCAGAAACAGACATATATCTCTCAGAGGGGAAGCAGGCTGTGATGGTAAAGAGCTTTAAAACTACTCTGCCGTCCTTCCAGGGAGATGATCTTCTCGACAGACTAAAAGAAAATAATGTCCTTATCTATGTAGAGCCCGAGGAACAGTTGTCTCCTTTTTGGCAGTTCATAGTCGGACTTTTACCCTGGGTGTTGATCATTGGAATCTGGTTAATAATTATGAGACGTTCACAACAGATGCAAGGCGGCCCCGGAGGATTATTTTCTTTTGGCTCAAGCAAGGCCAAGCTTCACGACGTTCAGAAACCATCGGTAACATTCAAAGATGTTGCTGGAATGGTCAATGCAAAAAAAGACCTTCAGGAAACTGTCGATTTTTTAAAAGATCCCACCAGATTCAAAACCCTCGGTGCAAAAGTCCCTAAAGGCATACTGCTTTTTGGCGCTCCCGGCACCGGGAAGACCCTGCTTGCCCGCGCAGTGGCGGGAGAAGCTGAAGTCCCTTTTTACAGCATCAGCGCATCGGAATTTATTGAGATGTTTGTAGGAGTCGGCGCTTCCCGCGTACGGGATATGTTTAAGAAGGCAAGAGCATCGCAGCCCAGCATAATTTTTATAGATGAAATCGACTCTGTCGGCCGTACCCGCGGTGCCGGTCTGGGAGGCGGAAACGATGAAAGAGAACAGACCCTTAATCAGCTCCTGAGTGAACTGGACGGGTTCGAAACCCACGAAAAAGTGATTGTAATAGCGGCAACAAACAGGCCGGACGTCCTTGACCCTGCCCTTCTGAGACCGGGGCGTTTTGACAGGCATATCGTTATAGACAGGCCGGGCTGGAAAGACCGTAAGTCTATCCTGGAAGTTCATGTAAGGGACAAAAAAATGGCGGACGCTATTGACCTTAATGATATTGCAAAAGGGACTCCGGGCATGACAGGCGCTGACCTGGAGAATCTTGCAAATGAGGCTGCCCTTATCGCGACCAGGGAAAATAAAGACAGCATAGATAAAAATGACTTTGAAGAGGCCCGTGACAAAATTCTTATGGGAACGGTGAGGGAAGAGACCATCAACGATCTGGAGAAAAAGATAACGGCATATCATGAAGCAGGCCATACGTTAGTCGCACGGGAACTCCCGGGTACAGATCCCATACATAAAGTAAGCATCATCCCCCGCGGCATGGCCATGGGCGTAACCCAGCAGATTCCTGAAGAAGACCGCCATTTTTATCCCAAAACATATCTCATGAACCGTCTGGCAGTAATGCATGGGGGCAGAATAGCGGAAAAATTAGTTTTTAATGATGTCAGCACAGGCGCACAGAACGATCTGAAAGAAGCGTCTTCACTTGCCGAAAAGATGGTGGCCCAGTGGGGGATGAGCGACAAAGTCGGTCCCTTGAGTCTCGGCCGGGGAGAAGAACATCCATTCCTGGGCATGGAACTTTCACAACCCAAACGCTACAGTGAAGAAATGGCGTGGTTAATGGACCAGGAAATAAGAAGTCTGCTTATTGAGGCTGAATCAAGGGCAGAAGAGATATTGAAAGCCAAAAGAAAAGTCCTTGATAACCTTGCTGAGGCGCTTATAAAGGACGAAGTCCTTGACAGGGAAGATGTTGATCGCATTATTAGGGAATCAGAAGGATAAAAAAGAGAATATCCAATATCGAATTACGAATAACGAATGTAGAAGGGTAAAAACAGAACTTCGACATTGGACATTGGATATTCGTCATTGGATATTCGTAGTTAATTGTTTGTCGTTGGTTATTCGCCGTTGGCTTCTGACCGCAAGAGCAGTAAAAAGTCCTGCCTCCACGGAAAAATAAAAAAGAGAATATCCAATATCGAATTACGAATATCGAATGTAGAAGTGTAAAAACAGAACTTCGACATTGGACATTGGATATTCGTCATTCGATATTCGCCTTTGTTTGTTCGCCGTTATCATTTGACCTGTATCAACAAGATTCTTATAATATCTAAAACCAGAATGTGTTGGGGGACATATGATGCTGAATGCAAATAAGGAATTTGATCTTGAGGACCGTCTTATAGATTTTGCTGTGCGTATTGTTCATGCAGCGGAGTCATTACCTAAAACAAAAGTTGGAAATCATATTGCGGGACAACTAATAAGGTCTGGTACCTCACCTGCTCCGAATTATGGCGAAGCTCAAAGTTCGGAGTCACGTGCTGACTTTGTTCATAAAATGAAAGTATCACTCAAAGAATTACGTGAAACAAAAGTCTGGCTTCTCATGATAATAAAAGCGGATTTGATCAAGCCTGCATCAAAACTTAAAACCTTAATTGATGAAAATGATCAGTTGATTGCAATTTTCGTGAGCAGCATTAGGACAGCAAAGAAGAATAAAAGTTAAAAGAGAATGTCGAATATCGAATTACGAATAACGAATGTAGAAGTATAAAAACAGAACTTCGAAATTGGACATTGGATATTGGACATTCGATATTCGTAGTTGATTATTAAGGAAGTAGATTCTTTGTATCCCTGCCCGATCAGAAAGAGTAGATTTTTAGGACTTATAATGGTGAGCCATAGCCGGGTGTGTTACCTGTGACACCGCCCATTTTTGTAGATTACCTACCAGAAGGTGCAGATTCAGAATATGATCAGAATTGAGGATTGGCGCTTGAAATCATACTATCTCAATTTATTAAATCTGATACTCCACAATAGGCGTGAAAAAAGAACTTTTCATACTTACATTTTACTGAAACTGTAAAATGTGTAGGCCTGACCCTTATCCGTTATGGTATGATTGCTCGTAAAGAGGATAATTTCTAAATATTCAGAATTGAGGGGGACAAAGATGCATAAGAAAATATTTCTTAAAAAGAAACTCATTATGTCATTGATGGCTCTATTAGTAATCCCTGTTTTCGCCTTTGCCGATGCTGGCAAAATTTTCAAAGATAACTCCAAGTCGGTCGTTGTTGTTGTGACTTACAATGAGAAAGGCGAGCCTATAAGTCAGGGAAGCGGTTTTATTGTCAGATCTGACGGCGCAGTAGTGACGAATTATCATGTTATAAGCAAAGCAAAAGATATCAAAATTAAGGCTGGGGGCAAGATTCTGGATGTTGAGGGATTGATTTATTCTGACAAAGAAAATGACCTTGTTATTCTCAAGGCAAAAGGTGAAAAACTTCCGGTGGTAAAACTCGGTGATATTGCAAAGGCGAATATCGGAGAAAAGGTCTATGTTATCAGCAGTCCTGAAGGACTTGAGAATACGATTAGTGATGGTTTGTTGAGCGGGATAAGAGATGTTACATCTGAGAAAAAAGTCCTCCAGATTACCGCACCGATTTCCCCCGGCAGTAGCGGAGGTCCGGTGTTTAATGAAGACGGTGAAGTTATAGGGATTGCGACTTTTCTTATTAAAGAAGCACAAAATCTTAACTTTGCAATGCCGGTCAATTTAATAAAAGATAGGCTTGCAGGAAAGAAAATTACCGCTTTGAAAAAAACCAATATTGAGGATTTTAAAAATACCGCTGAGTATTGGTTTGTTACTGGATATTATTTAGAAAGCAGTGGCTCCTATAATGAGGCTATAGAGGGTTATAAGATTGCAATAATGAAGAAGCCAGATTATTTTAATGCTTATTTCCGTCTTGGGTATGTTTATCGAAAATTAAGCATGGGTGACGAAGCTCTGAAAGCTATTATGCAAGCAATTAATATTAAACCGGATTCAAATGCGTATGTAGTTCTCGCTACTCTTTATGGTGACTTAGAAATGAAAAAGGAAGAAATTAGCGCTTATAAAAATGCAATTAATTTAAAGCCTGATAATGCAATGATTTATGTTTTACTTGGTATTGCCTATGGACAACAAGGCTTATACGAAGAAGCAATTGAATATTACAAAGAGGCAATAAGAATAACCCCTGATTTTGCAGAAGCTCATTATGAATTAGGTGTTATCAATCTGATTTTAAATGATAAATCCTCTGCCTTGGAGGAATATAAGATACTAAAAAAGCTTGATCCTGGAATGGCAGATGAATTATTTGAACTGATTTATAACTAACAACGTGATAGCTCCATGTCATCTTCGATACTATTAAACATTGCATTTTTATTCGGATCGGGTATTTCAATTCCTGTTGGTATGCCCCGAGTGAATGAAATTACAGATCAAATTCTTTCCGGCAAAGACATAATACAAGGCAGGTTGACCTACGACTCTTGGGAATGTTTATGTGCCAAGGCGGGATTCCCGGATGAGTATGTTCCGCGTGTGGTAATTTTCCTGAAAAAATTAAAGATCGAAATTGATCGTTACTATTTGAATCAGAATGGTCGGGTAACAAATTATGAAGATCTTTATTATGTAGCTTCTCAGATACGTGACAGTGAATTGCGCGAGTATGACAACCCTGTTGTGCAAGCATTTATTGACAAAATTTTACCTGATATTAAGCCGTTACTTGTTAGCAGGGAAGATGAGATTGAAAATGAATGGAAACTAAGTAAACTTGCCGAAGAATCCTCACATTATATAGAAGATGTTGTATGTTTGATGCTTTCTAAAGAACCAAATAATCTTGAACTGTTGGATTGCATCAAAGATGCCTGTTTAGACCGTCAATTTAAAATCGATATATTTACATTGAATCATGATACGGTCTTAGAGCAATGTCTCTCTCAAAGTAAAATTCAACCAATTGACGGTTTTAGCGATCCACAAGATAAAGAACGATACTGGCAGCCGGAATTGTATAACAATAATAGTGCAAAATTGCGACTGTTCAAGTTGCATGGTTCTATAAACTGGTTCCGGGTTAGACCTGATGAAGGAAGCTGTGGCGATGATTTAATTGGTATTCACTTAGGAAGGAAAAACCCGAAAGGGCAAATGCAATTGCCTGTAGACGGAAGGCCAATGTTTTTAGCCGGAACTTTTAATAAATTGTTCAGTTATACAAGTAGCATCTATGCAGAACTTCACTGTCAATTCCACCATGAGTTGAATAATACAAGCCAAATTATAATTTGTGGATATGGATTTGGCGATAAAGGTATTAATACACGAATTTTTGAATGGGCATATTCAGACCCCGATCATCGAATAATTCTAATAGAACCTGACCTGGACGGGCTTAAGAAAAAAGCAAGACCTGTTCTTGTAAATCACTGGGATGATTTAGTAAAGCGAGATAAATTGATTGTTATTAACAAAGGAATTGAAGGTGTATCTTGGGAGGACATAAAGAAATATATGTAATGACAGGTCTTCCATTTATTCCCAGACCACTCTTCTCCCGTCAATATTCTTAAACGCAAGCGCCATTTCCTCTATTGTCGGCTCGTGGATGAAGAAGCTCACGCATCTGTTGCCTATATCTTCCGGGTAGTACGCGTCAGATGAGGATATCCAAGGCCCACACATTTTACATTACCGACTGAAATCGTCACCGACGGCATCAAAATCTAAACTGCACCTTCTAGTCTATAACTGACAGTATGATCCATCTTTAAAAAAGACCCAACTAATATTTACTTACTATTAAAAGTAATCTCCTCACACATCCCCTTTTATTCAATTAACAATTATCAATTACGAACAGAACAATCAATTACTAATTACAAAATTTAAAAAAGGTGGTATCACCCATAAGTCCTTATTATTACTCAAATTACCTCCAGCATGATATATATCATATCTCTTATTTCAGGTTTCTATATAATTGAAACAGTAGTAGAAAATATGTACCAGCGGTCGTTAAACATTAAATATCCAGAAAAGCGGCCAGCAAGTAAGTGATATAAGAAACCTGTAAGTATCAATTTAATTTGACTGCTCTTAAACACATTGCAATCGGATGATTGCACATCTAACGAAGAAGGAGATCAAAGCTATGCATTTAAATTTATCTAATCGGGAGGCCGTTGCAGTAAT
>PIVU01000393.1 GCA_003354025.1 Nitrospirota bacterium | reverse complement strand
AAAACAGCATTATTAATCTCATTTGTTATCCACCTTCTCTACTCTGTCATATTCCCTGAGTTTGTGGCATCCGGGCAAACAACTGCCGCCTGTTTCTGTCTTTACATAATTTATATCAAATTCCCAATTTCCGAAAGGGACCGACTTTCTTATATGCTTGGGATAATTACTTGCGTGTGTCTCATGACATGCACGGCATGTCCTCCCTTTAGTAGGGCTGTTGATATGTTTGAAGTGGAGATTATCGTTACCATTCCGGAAACTTGTCAGCGTAGTGGTTTCCGGACTCTGCACAATCGATTGCTCATGGCATTTAAAGCAGAGCTTATAGCTCTCGATTGTGAAAGGCATATAAAATTTCGCCGGATATTTTTCCTTCAATATTCTAAATTCATCCGAACCATGCGGATTATGACAACCTGCACAATTCTTTTCTCTTATGGGCCCATGGTGGTCTTTATTCTCTTCCAGCAGTTTCTTCATGTTCGTGAGCAGCCTGCCATCTGTTGCCTTCACTTGCTTATTATGGCATTGCATGCATAAATCCAGTGGTACCATGGAGAGTCTTTTAGCTATATTTGATGCATGGGGTTCATGGCAATTCAGGCATGCCTTGCCGACCATAAGAGCACCGTGTTGAACAGCCGCATTGGTAACTTCTTCCTTCTTTTCCTTGTGACATTTAAAGCAAAGTGTAGGAGGTTCATCATCCAGCATGAATTTTTTTCGGGCAGAGTGAGGATTATGACAGTTCGTACAGCTTTCAACTGCAGGCTTGTGAACAACTTTTGCTTCTGCAAACTCTTTAGCCTTCTCTGTATGACACATAAAACACAACTCCGGAAGTCTTTCTCTTAAGTTCATTGCATAATCCGCAGAATGCGGGTCGTGGCATATTATACAACCTCCGGAGTCTGCAGGCCCATGTACATATTTCTTTGAAACAATATACTCATCGTGGCAATCAAAACATAGAGAGCTTCCATCTTTTATGAGTAAATGCTTGTATCCGGATCCATGAGGACTGTGGCAGCCTGTACATTCTCCCTCAGTCACAGGATAATGAACATAAATCTTAGTCTCATATTTCTTATGACAGGAATAACAGTTCTTGCCAATTTCCTCTATTTGTTCGAACTTATACTTCTTTGGACTGTCTTTGTGTTTCGGTGATTTCCCATGGCATACGCTGCATTGTCCTTCTGCTACAATGCTGTGTACAAATTTATCCTTACCCATTGTTATATGGCAATTGGATGAAATGCAGGTATCAGCTTCTCTAGCGGGGACATTATCCTGTGAATATACAGTCCTTGAAGATAAGATGACCGTGGTTATTACTAGAATAGATACGTTCAGAACAATCATCTTGGGCGATTTCTTATTCATTACTTCCCCAGTGGATATATGTACCTCAACTACAAAACAACTGATAATTCAACATTATCATAAATGGATTTCCTGACAAAGAAAGATGACCCTATGTTGCAGGGGAATGGCACGCCATGCCCCTTCGAGACGCCATTTTGCCAAACCAAAAGTTAACGAAACTAAGAACGTTCCTTAAGATTCGCTTCGCTGAATTTCCTGATACTTTCATCGAACTTCTTTGCTTTTGTCTGGTTTTCATTTATTTTGAGTGATAACTCGTGGTCCAAAAGAGGAGGACAGTCACCTTCACAGGAAAGCATGTAACATCCACACATAAAGAGGGGGAAGCTGCCTCTGTGCAGAAAGGAGTCTTCACTAACAACCTTACATGTCGATGCATCATATATATAATGGTAAGCCATGAAAGAAGTACTATCGGAGGAAGTCATTTCCTCTCCTCTTCCAAGAACATGAATTTCCCCATCCTGCCATCTGACTACATCAATAAATTCTAATCTTCCTTCTTTTTTCCCGGGTATCATGAACGTGCCCATTTCTTTAAGCTATACACATATTTTAGCAAATATGCTAAATCGGGCAATCAGAGCAAGGTATAG
>PIVU01000392.1 GCA_003354025.1 Nitrospirota bacterium | reverse complement strand
GATTCTCTTCAAACATAACAGCAGGCATTGGATAATCCAGCTGCCATACTATTTTTATAAGTCTTTCATCTTCATAGCTGACAATTGCGGCTGGGCTGAGGATAAATGGAATGTGAACGGAAAGTGACGAATGACGAGTAGCGAGTTACGATTGACGAAGTGAAAAGACTAACAGAAAAAGACAATCCCGTTTTTTGAGCCGTTACTTCGTAATTCGTCACTCGTCAATCGCTATTCGTCATTTTCTGTTCCCCCTTCAAACAACTGCTCTTCAACAAACCGCTGCATCTCCTCTTTCTTCGGGAGTCCGAGCTGATACTTGGACACGAAAAGGCCGTTATCCATTCCTGCAAGGGCGTATTCTACAAGAGGATGGTCCTTGCTGGTGCAAAGGAGGATACCAACCGGAGGGTTATCTCCGGTACTCATCATGTTCTTCCTGTACCAGCTTACATACGTGTTGAGCTGGCCGATGTTTTCATGGCTGAATTCTGCCTGCTTCAGTTCTACCAGAACATGACACTTGAGGATGCGGTGGTAAAATACAAGGTCGACAAAGTTGTGAGTTTTGCCGATCAGAATGCGCTTTTGACGGGACTCAAAACAGAATCCGTGTCCAAGCTCAAGAAGAAACTCCTGCAGTTTGTCCAGCAGTTGGTCTTCCAGTGCTGATTCACTCATTACCTCTTTGGATTTCAAACCAAGGAACTCAAAGATATAAGGATCACGGATATTTAGTTTTGCCTCGGTTGATTCTGCGCCACACTGTGCAAGTTCGGCCAGTTTCTTCTTATCTTTCGAAAGCCCTGAACGTTCATAATAGAGGCTGTTGATCTGCCGCTTCAGTTCACGTACCGACCAGTTGCCGCGAATGCATTCGATTTCGTAAAAGATGCGCTTAGTATTGTCCTCTATATTGATAAGCTCAACGAAATGTGTGAAAGAGAGTTTTGTCAGCAGGTCTTGCTCTTTTGTCCTTAACTGTGGAGCCGCTGAATCCACTTTTGCCGCACCCGGATTGACAGCCGGCAGTCGGCGTGTTGAACCACCCTGTAATAGTGACGCCAATTGTGGAGTCAGTGCCTCCACAATCTGGGGATATCTGAAATAAAATTGCCGATACCGGTACAGTTCCCGACGATCGCAACGACTAAGTCCCTGATCCTGCAGAGTTTTGGACAGATGGTCCATTAACCTCTCGCCGTACGCAGCCCGATCTGTACCTGAGCGCTCATACTCTTCAATATAAAAGCCTATAGCCCAATTTCTTAAAGTGAGGCTCATATTCACTGCCCTGCCGGCCTGTGCTGTCAGTTCATTATGTACCTGCCTGATGGACACGACAAGACTATCGAAGTTCATTGTGTTTTTGCCTTTCTTCATTACGGTAGATCCTCAATCAGAATTGCGGGCATTTGCGAAACAAGTTGTTTCTCAATATGCTCAGGATAAGTAAGAAAAGTGCCTTATTCTCTCTTAACTCTTCTGACTTCACACTTCAACCGCAGGTTATTAGACGCCGTAAAAAATAGAACTCTTTATTAGGTAAAGTGATTTCAGCCTACGTCCCCTTGATGGGATGATTATAACATTCGGAAGGGTGAAGAGGGAATTAAGAAACGTTCAAACTGATTCAGCCTTACAAGTGGGTGGTTATCAGGTCTACGATCTTCAGTAATCATTAAAAGGGTATGGAGGTTCAACCTCCATAATCCCCTATCCCCCTCTCCGATTCTCTTCAAACATAACAGCAGGCATTGGATAATCCAGCTGCCATACTATTTTTATAGGTCTTTCATTTTCTTTACCTTTTTCTTCATTTTCTTTTCCCCTCTACTCTGGTTTGATCGCCTGTTCTATGTGATTATTTTTAACTGATACTGGCGGAACCTTGAACTCGAACCAATCGGCAACAGAATAGTCCGTTCCGATGCCTTGCATGAAGTTGTAAATCGCCTTGTTCAGGCCCTGCGTAAAAGCCTGGTGGTCGCAGCCGGTTG
>PIVU01000391.1 GCA_003354025.1 Nitrospirota bacterium | reverse complement strand
CCGGTATACCAGGCAGGAACATTGTCCGGTAATCCGATGGCAATGGCTTCCGGAATTGCTACACTGGAAAAATTAAAAAAGAGGGGTATCTATAAAAAGCTGGAAAGAAATGCGAAAAGGCTGGCTGAAGGTTTAAAGAGATCTGCTGAAGAGGCCGGTATTCCTACTTATCATACACGGGTTGGTTCAATGCTTTGCACGTTTTTCAGCGAGGAAGAAGTAACTGACTATGAGTCCGCTAAAAGATGCAATACAGAACGATATGCATCTTACTTCCACGGTATGCTGGAAAAAGGGGTATATTTTGCGCCTTCTCAGTTTGAGGCTGCTTTTATTTCATCAGTGCATAGCGAAGAGGATATCGATGCAACAATTGCGGCAAGTTGCGAAGTGATGAAATCTTTAAAGAAATAAGCGGAGAACTCTCGTTTTGAATCTGGATGATTCAAGAAGTACATATCGTGCCCTGGGACTTACCAGTGGGATAGGGTTTGTAATGGCCGCCTGCCTTGCGGGTGGATATTTTGGCGGTCGCTATCTGGATACAAAGTTTGGTACGGAGCCGTGGCTGCTAATTGCGTCACTCCTGCTCTGTTTAACTGTCGGGGTTGTAGAGATCTGTAATATGCTGAAGAAGGCGATGAAAGAGTTGGATAGAAAAGATTTAGAGGATTGAAGATGGATTTGTATAATAGAGCACACACGCTGTTGACGGTTAAGAAGAATTTTGTAAAACAGGCCTTATACACTACGCTGTTTGTGTCGATATTGATGATCCTGGTCTCTTTTCGCTATAAATCTTTTGATCTTACTCTGAGTCTGACAATCGGGATTGTCATCAGTTTTTGCACATCGCTTGCATTGTGGCAATTTATAAAATATATGTTCCGGGAACTTAATCCGGCAACTTTCGCTGCTGACGGGTCACGTTCAAAAAAAGGTTCTACAACAAAGTCTTTGTTGTTTACTTTTATGGGTACCGGGAAGATACTGGTATTGGCCTTGGTTTTTTACCTTATCTTTGAATATCTGCCAATTAACGCATTGGCCCTCTTTATAGGGGTTTCAATAGTACAGTTGGTTGTACTTTCAATGGTAATAAGCATGGTTTTAGTGAACTTTCTCAACAAAGCTAGACATGATAGCACCGCGTCTGAAGAGAACCAATCTTCCGGATGCGATAACAATGTTACTACTAAATCAGAATCTGAATCGAAAATTCATTCTAATCAGACAGCTGAGAACGCTTTATAGCTTATAACTTAAGAAGGAGTAGAGGTTTGACAGAAGAGACACATGGCAGTTCAAGTGGCGGGGTACCTGAGCTTCCCACGTTTTTTGATTTACTGCCCATTGACAAACACGCTGAGCTATTCGGGTTAACTTCGCACCAGTGGCTGCCGTTAGTAATGTCTATGATGATTATCGGATTTCTCGGATTGTTTGCGATGATAGCTACTCGTAACCTGAAGAAGATTCCGGGTGGAGTGCAGGCCATTCTGGAAATCGTCGTAGAGGCCCTTGACAATTTCGTCAAATCACTCTTGGGAAAAATGTCTGATAAGTTTCTCCCGTTTATAGGTACGCTTTTCCTGTACATACTTATAATGAACCTTCTGGGTCAGGTTCCGTTGCTTCATTCTCCGACGACGAACTATAATACAACACTGGCGCTTACCTTACTGGTATTTCTGGCCACACATTATTACGGACTCAAACATAACGGACCGGTTAAGTACGTTAAGCATATGATGGGAGAACCGCGATGGATGTCTCCAATGCTGTTCCCGCTGCATATTCTGTCGGAATTCTTAACTCGACCACTGTCGCTTTCAATGCGTCTTTACGGAAATTTGATGGGGGGACACACTGTACTGTCAATCTTCATAGGACTTTCTCCCTTACTACTGGGTTTTATTCCTATACCTATACATTTTCCGTTTGTTTTATTGGATTTACTTTTAGCATCACTCCAGGCCTTTATATTTGCGTTTTTGGCTAG
>PIVU01000154.1 GCA_003354025.1 Nitrospirota bacterium | reverse complement strand
TTTGAGGATCAATATCCCCTCCATAAAAAGCGCACCCCTTAGTCGATGATTCATGCTGGCAATCGTTGAACTTGCAGGTAAGCGTTATTGGGAGAAGGTCCGGGAAAAAAGTGATTAGCTCCTCAGGAACAATATCATCCAGTGAAAATGATCGGATGCCGGGAGAATCTATAATCCTGAATGTTCGACAGTCAATCATTTCCGACCAAGTCGTAGTGTGGGACCCTTTGCCGCTCCGTCCGATCTCGCTACTTGGCAATTTCACTTCATTGTTACTTAGGGAATTGATCAGTTTGCTTTTGCCCACACCGGATTGGCCAAGAATTATTGTTTGACTATTAACAAGTTTTTCCTGGAGGTCCTTAAAAGATCCTCTGCCGAATCGGGATGGAGTTTCCGGATACTTTGCAGAGACTTCGAAACATTCGATGCCGAGATTTTCAAATCTTCGCATCTCAAATTCAATGTCAAAATCATTTTGAAATTCATCCATCTTGTTGAAAACAACTACCGCCGGCACATCCCACTGAAAAGACCTGATGGCAAATCTATCAATAACACCCTGCTTGTATGGTGGCTTTGAAACACTTGTGGCAACAATAACAAGATCGCAATTTGCAGCAGTTATTCTCTTCCTTCTCTCACGAACATTCATCCGAAAAATTTCATTCTTCCTGTCAAGAAGCTCCACAATTTGGTAATCATTGCCGTTTTTTTCTAAAAGAACTTTATCTCCAGCTACGAATTGTTTACCTTTGAAAACAGTCCGTTTTGCACGAGCTGAAACAATTTCATTTTCACTGTCAATTTTGCAATGGAATTCTTTTTTATGTGCTTCGTAAATACAGGCCGGGATTTTCACTGATTTATAGCTCCTTTTTTGATAATCTATCGTACTATCAGAAGCCGGTATCATGCAAGCCTTTATTTTTTATCAGTAAATATATCACCAGACAACTCTGTAAAGCGCTTCTAAATAAAAAAAAGAGGTCTGGTATAACCAAACCCCTTAAGAAATGCCTATTTTAATATCAGGCTATATAATTTTCTTCCTGCAATAAACTACAATCTATTCATCGCTGAAACTGCTTACCAGGTTGTATGCACCAATGACTATCAGGATTATTATTATCCCTATTTGCAATATATCCATTGTTACCTCTCCTTAGCTTTAAAGCTATGCCATTTTCATGTTGATTTTCTGATAGTAACCTTAGCAAACAATACTGCGTACGCAAAAAAAGTTACAAGAATCAGAATGCTTGAAAATAATATCTGTGATATTTTTGACATCATATATTGTGTCACCTCTCTACATCTAATCAATCTATATGCGCATATTCGCAATTATCTTGCCAGTGACTAACTTACTGTTTTCATTGACGTTTAGATTTCAACAGGAGGCATATGGCACAATATTTGTCACACAGTATACGTGACATGACACATAGAGGGCATCTTCATAGGTCATTAGTCAATTATATGGCAAAGTTACCCTCACAGCTTTAAGTTCATTAGTAATAGCAGCATGAATAAACCATAATCTATTGTCTGAGAAACCGCAGGGGCATGCAGCTAGAGAAGAGAGTTGACTACCTTTTTAACTACTTCATAGGAAAAACCTCTACGCTGAAGTAATCCCCACAATCTCCTTTTTACAACATCAAAAGGATATCTCTTCAGAGTTTCCATTCTTTTAAGGGCGAATTCAAGGGCGGTCCTCTCTTCCATATCAGAGGTATGGTCCACAAGGGTATGGTCAATCAGGTCCCGATCAATCCCCCTCTTCAGAAGGAATGTCTTTATGCCTCTTTTCCCGAGAGATTTGTAATCAGTGGATAGTCGATAGAGGTCTGACGCCAGGGACTCATCGTTCATTAGACCCATTTCAGTGAGGTATGAAACGGTGCTGCTAATCTGGTCATCGGCAAAGCCTTTTCTGCCCAGTTTATCGGACATCTCCTTTATGCTTCTGGAGCGATAACTTAGAAGTTTAAATGCGTACGTCCTGGCTTCAGCGAGAGAATCTTTCGATTTCCGGGCCATCGCTCTCTCCGGTCATTGTACCGCCCTCACTCCATATATCGCTTGTAGATTGAACACCCTTAACCATAAGCGCAAAATCATTAGGCTTGGTTGCTCTGCTCAATGCGTCCTCGTAAGTAATGAGCTCCTTTTTGTACAGAGAAAGTAGTGACTGGTCGAAAGTCTGCATGCCGTACTGACTAGTACCTTCTGCAATAACATCATGTATCTGTTTTGTCTTATCCTGGTCTTCAATACAGCCTTTCACCATTTCAGTAGCTACCAGAACCTCTACAGCAGGCACCCTTCCGGAACGATCAGCTTTCGGGATAAGCCTCATAGATACAATTGCCCTTAGTATCGACGCCAGCTGCATCCTGACCTGTTTATGCTGGTATGGAGGGAATACGGAAATAATTCTGTTAATCGTCTCGACAGCATCTGCCGTATGCAGCGTACTTAGGACCAGATGCCCCGTATCAGCAGCAGTCAGCGCTGTCTGAATTGTTTCAAAGTCACGCATCTCACCTACAAGTATTACATCAGGGTCCTGCCTCAACGCTGCCCTTAATGCCTTGGCAAATGAAGTTGTATCAGCTCCAACTTCTCTCTGATTTACTATGCTTTTTTTGTCCCTGTGGAGATACTCTATAGGGTCCTCAACAGTAATGATATTGTCAGTCCTGTTGGCATTGATATAGTCAATCATTGATGCAAGGGTTGTTGATTTACCGCTTCCCGTTGTGCCGGTCACAAGTATAAGCCCTCTGGGCTCCAGGGCAATCTTTCTCAAAACCTCCGGCAGATGCAGCTGTTCTATTTCAAGAATACTCAACGGAATTGCCCTGAAAACAATGGCGACGGATCCCCTCTGCATATAGCAGTTGCACCTGAATCTGCTGAACCCGGGCACGCTGTATGCAATGTCTATATCGTGTGTTTTTTGAAACTCTGTCCAACGGGTTTCCTTCAAAACAAATTCAGCAATATTACTTGTGTCATCAGGGGTCAGCCTCGGCTCATCCTGAATTTCAGTTAACGCACCGTCTACTCGTATGATAGGGTGACTGCCTGCCTTGACGTGTAGGTCAGAAGCTTTTAATTCCACGGCTTTTTTGAGTAATTCATTAATATCTACCGGCATAGGTTACCTCTTAAAATTATATGCATCAAGTATTTTCAACTCAATCTCCTGGGCCATTTCCGGGTTTGCTCTAAGATATTGTTTAGCATTTTCCCGACCCTGCCCAATACGGTTACTATCATAAGAATACCATGAACCAGCCCTTTCAACAATTTTCTTTTCAATACCGAGGTCTATTAATTCACCTTCCTTGGAAATCCCTTCATTGAAATAAATATCAAATTCCGCCTGCTTAAAAGGCGGAGCAACTTTATTTTTTACAACTTTCACCCTTACCCGGTTTCCAATATTTTCCTGGGCTGTTTTGAGCTGCTCAATTCTCCTTATATCCAGACGGACTGAGGAATAAAATTTCAGAGCATTTCCTCCTGTTGTTGTTTCAGGGTTTCCAAACATAACTCCGATCTTCATCCTGATCTGGTTTATAAACATGACACATGCGTTACCTTTTGCTATCGCACCGGTCAGTTTCCTTAATGCCTGACTCATTAGTCGTGCCTGCAGTCCGGGCAGGCTGTCACCCATGTCACCTTCAATCTCCGCCCTGGGCACAAGCGCTGCAACTGAATCTATTACAATTATATCAAGGGCACCGCTTCTGACAAGAGTTTCACAAACTTCCAGCCCCTGTTCTCCCGTGTCCGGCTGGCTAATCAGCAGATCATTTACTTGCACCCCCAATTTGGCGGCATACGAAATATCAAGGGCATGCTCAGCATCAATAAATGCAGCAGCGCCGCCTGCCTTCTGGGCCTGCGCTATTGCGCTTAAAGCAAGTGTGGTCTTACCCGATGACTCAGGGCCATAAACCTCCACAACTCTTCCTTTAGGGAACCCGCCTATACCCAAAGCTGCATCAAGGCCTATTGAACCGGA
Source organism: Nitrospirota bacterium (assembly GCA_003354025.1). GTDB lineage: Bacteria > Nitrospirota > Thermodesulfovibrionia > UBA6902 > UBA6902 > Glo-13. Next base: position 4,092 of record PIVU01000154.1, on the reverse strand, counting down.
AGGGATAGCCGGTACTTCAACTACACCCTCTGAACCAAGCCGCATTATGGCCCCTTTCCCGAACTGTTTTTCTATCTGAGATATGGCTACTTCAAGAGCCTTCACACGATCCTTGTCTGACATGTTTCCTCCTCAATGTAATATTTCATATTTATATTCATTTCGATTAAATTTCAAGCAACTAAAGATATCTCCGCTATTCTTGAGTACTGAGCACCTGCAGGTCCTAAATCACTTTTCATTAATGAAATAGTCCGCACGCTTATTGATCCAAGTCGATCATTCTTATGTAGTTCAATTCTTTCCGACATGGAAGCTCTCCCCTTAAGCGACCTGAACCTTCCAAGAGTAAGATGCGGGGAGAACCTGCGCCCCTCCCGGCTATGCCCTATAGAAGACAATCGGTTTTCAATTTCACCGTGAAGCCCGGCAAGTAAATCTGGATATAGAATACCGGCCCACAGGACTTTGGGTGATCGCATGTTCGGAAATACACCAATACCGGATATTTCAAGTTCAAAAAACGGATACTTAGCACACGCCCCTTCTATCTGTTGTACTATATTCCCGATATTTTTTCCATCTATACTGCCAAGGAATTTTAATGTCAGATGGATATTATCCGGCTTGACCCACCTGATATCCGGCCCGCCACCTTTCAGTTCATCCTGAAGTAAGGACAGGGCGGATTTTACTTCTTCGGATAATTCTATGGCAATAAAACTTCTCAAGATCAGGAGCCGACCGTCATATTATTGAAACGATTCATATAATATTTGGAATAGAATACCACATACCATACAAAATGAACATGTAGGGGCGGGGTTGCCATGCCCCTGAATATCATAGATTGGATGACCCAACTTCCTACACAATATATCTGATAAACTGCAGACACAGGTTCGTATACACGCCCGCAATAACATCGTCAATCATAATTCCGAAGCCTCCGGAAAATGTTTCCTCCATCTCCCGAATAGGAGAAGGTTTGAAGATATCAAATACTCTGAAAAGGATAAATGCTGCAATGAGATATCCGGCGGACTTTGGTATAAAAATCACCGACACCATATAGCCATATAATTCATCAATGACTATATGGCCGCTATCTTTCCCCAGAATCTTTTCAGAAATACCCGCAGCCCGCATTCCCAACAAAAAAAGCGGCACCAGAGCAAGCAAAAGCAATAAATCATTAGGTTGTAAGATCAGAATTAGAACAAAGCTGACAGCAGTCCCCATTGTTCCCGGAGCATGGGGTGTAAACCCTATAAAGCCAAGAGTTGCTATTTTGTGCAGGCTTTCTTTTATCATAATACTGCGACTTTCAAGGGCCAATGGCCGCCCTCTACGCCTCTTGTATTTTATATGAATATGTTATGTTAGCGGCCTTATTAATAGTAGTGCCCACCATACAGTACTTATCAAGTGACAAATCAATTGCTCGCTTGACTGCCTCCTCTGAAATGTCCCGGCCGGTAATTACATATTCGATATGTATATCAGTGAAATATCGAGGATGATTCTCGGCAGTGGTTCCGTCCACATTAATCTCAAAGTTCGTAACATCCTGTTTCTTTTTTCTCAGGATCGATATAACATCCATTCCCGAGCACCCTCCAAATCCAGACAAGAGAAGTTCTGACGGCCTCGCTCCAGAATCATTTCCTCCAACAGATGGCGGAGCATCCATAACAACAGAGTGGCCCGAGTCGGCAGTTCCAATAAATTTCATATTTTCAACATACTTAATCCTTGTTTTCATAGTAATACGACCCTCCTGAGTTGCTCTTTCATATAAATTATACCAAGCGTGTTATTTATCGAGCTGCATAACTAAGCCGTTCCTATGGCTGAGTTAATGAATCCACATTTTAAGAATGTACGGGATTCTCCGATTTTTGTCAATTATTTGTCACTAAACATCTCAACTAAGTATCTGAATAATTATAGTTTATTGCTGAAGACAGCCACAAACTCCTGTAGCTGAAGCCTCTTTCAATAACTCAGATAACATGGTACAATATGATTAATTTTATACAGAATTGCTCTATATTTAAAGCTCTTAAGGAGAATACATGGCGAAAAAGAAAGTGTCTAAGGCAGTTTTTCCTGCAGCAGGGTTGGGTACAAGATTCCTTCCGGCTACTAAAGCATCTCCCAAAGAAATGCTTCCTATAGTTGACAAACCTATGATTCAGTATGCAGTTGAAGAAGCCCAGGCATGTAAAATTAACGAGTACATAGTTATTACCGGAAAATCAAAACGTGCTATAGAAGATCATTTCGACATAGCATGGGAGCTTGAGGAAAATCTCAAGAGTAAGGGAAAACAAGTCATTCTGGATGAAATCCAGCAACTGTCACAGCATCAATTCGCTTATATAAGACAAGGTCTTCCGCTTGGCCTCGGACATGCAATACTATGTGCAAAGCCATTTGTTAAGGATGAGCCCTTTGCCGTAATCTTGAGCGATGACATTATTGATCCAGATGACAACCTGCTTAAAGATATGATTAAAATCCATAACAAACATCAGGCTACTGTACTGGCTCTTCAAAAAGTGCCGATGAGTGAGATACATCGTTACGGAGTGATCGCAGGTAAAGAAGTTGGTAAAAATCTTTTCAGGATAAGTGATATGGTTGAAAAACCTAAACAGTCGGCTGCGCCTTCGGATATGGCAATTATAGGAAGATATATTCTTACTCCCGACATATTTACAATCCTTGAAAAAACTCCTCCCGGCAAGGGTGGTGAGATCCAGTTAACAGATGCAATAAAAACTATGTTGAAGAAAAAACCTGTTTATGGTTTCCTATTTGAAGGAAACCGATATGATGGTGGTGATAAAGTGGGATATTTACAAGCCACAGTAGAGCTTGCATTGAAGAATCCCGGAGTCAAGGAGCAGTTTAAAAAATATCTTGTTTCCAGGATGCCATCAATCATTGAAAAGGAGAAATAATGACAGATTTAGAAATAAAAGAAGAGAGCGAAGTCGAGATCCCAACATCATTACCTATTCTTCCTGTGCGGGATGTTGTTATATTTCCTTATATGATTCTCCCTCTCTTTGTAGGCAGAGACATATCCATCAAAGCAATCGAACAGGCAGTTGATGACAACAAATTAATTCTCCTGGTTTCTCAAAAAGACGTTAACATTGAAATTCCTTCAGAAATAGACTTGTATAAAGTCGGAACTGTCGGAACAATATTAAGAATGTTAAAACTCCCTGACGGAAGGCTGAAAATACTGGTTCAGGGCCTTACAAAAGCAAGAGTTACTGAATTCACTCAATCAGACCCGTATTTCATTGGTGAGATTGAAAAAATTGTAGATACCGATCAGCCGGAGCTCACACTGGAAGTTGAAGCGTTAATGCGCAATGTAAAAGAACTTGTTGACAAGTCTCTAGCTCTAGGCAAATCCTTTCTTCCCGACATCATTGTACTAATTGAGAACATTGAAGAACCTGGAAGGCTGGCTGACCTGGTCGCATCAAACCTTGGCTTAAAAGCTGAACAGGCCCAGGAACTGCTGGAAGAAACAAACCCAATCCTTCGATTAAACAAGATCAGTGAAATCCTCAACAGAGAAGTGGAACTGCTGCTGGTTCAGCAGAAAATCCAGTCCGATGTTAAAGGGGAAATAGACAAAACCCAGCGTGAATACTTCCTCCGCGAGCAGTTGAAAGCAATACAGAAAGAGCTGGGTGAAATTGATGAGAAGACTGAAGAAATTATGGACCTGCGGGAGAAAATCCTAAAAGCTAAAATGCCCGATAAAGTCGAAAAAGAAGCCATAAAACAGATAAGCCGTCTTGATAAAATGCACCAGGACAGCGCGGAAGCCGGTACAATCAGAACTTATATCGACTGGATGATTGAACTGCCCTGGTCAAAAGGAACAAAGGACAACCTTGATTTAAAGAAAGCAAAGAAAGTCCTTGACCAGGACCACTATGACCTCGAAAAGGTCAAAGAGCGCATTCTGGAATATCTCGGTGTAAGAAAACTCAACCCTAAAATGAAAGGTCCGATCCTATGTTTTGTAGGACCTCCTGGAGTTGGAAAAACTTCTCTCGG
>PIVU01000390.1 GCA_003354025.1 Nitrospirota bacterium | reverse complement strand
TGAGATAATCCTGTGCGTTCTTATAACCCAGCCGGGCTGCTGCCTGAAAATCCCTGACAGCCTGCTTATTTTCACCTAACTGCTCATATGCAACACCGCGATTATAGTATACCTGTGCATCCTCCGGCTCCAGTTTTATGACGGCATCAAAATCATCTACGGCCTGCTGATAGTTATTGGAATTTAAGAATATCAACCCGCGATTAAAAAAGACAGACGGGAACCTGGGATCAAGTTTTATGGACATATTAAAGTCCTCCAATGCTGCACTAACATTATTCATCATCAAATAAACATTGCCCCTGTTTGAATATGCAGGGGCTTTATCAGGATCTAATGTGACCGCAGTATTAAAATCGTCTAATGCTTTATCAATCTGTCCCTTTCCTGCATAAGCCACTCCGCGGCTGATATAAGGTTGAGGGACTTTATATAACGACATTTCATGATTCCATAATGTAAAGGAATCCTTCCAGATCTTTATCTGATTAAAGGTCAAGATAGACAATAAGCTTATTAATAGAATCGCAGGGACAAGAAGATATTTATTAAATGAAAAGGGCCGGTCTGTATCAGAAACCGTCCTTTCATATATTAATCCGGCACCAAGCCCAAAAAGAAGAAATGGCCCCAGGGCAGGCAAATAAGTATACCGGTCAGCCGCCGCAAAATCCCCGTATTTAACGATTCCCAAAACAGGCAGCAAGGTCACTATATAGTACATCCATACTGCAAGCCAGACCTTCTGTCTTTTCCATAAGTAAGCACTGAATACTGTGATCCCCAACACCAATATAAAGGGCCCGGCATATTCCAGTTTCGCTATAGATACATCTGACGGATATGGATAGAAGGGCGCGAGATCCACCGGCCAGATCATCTTATAGAGATAAAAACAGAGTGATTGTGCGGACACTAACAGTCTGTCGATAAAAGCAACATCCGATTTAATTACATTTATCCCTTCATGTTCATAAGAGACTATTGTAACTATCGACAATGCAAGGCTCAACGCAATAAAAGGTATCTTTTCCACGATTATCTTTAGTTGAGACTTCAGTCCGGAGCCAAAGCTCAACCTACGGAGAGGATAGAAGTCCAATATAACCAGTACAACCGGGAGCGCAACTACCATAGGCTTACACATCAAGGCCAGGAAAAAGAAGATGATGCTAAAGGCATAGCAGGCCCTGCACTTCTTTTCCATATGGATCGCGGTGAACTTTAAATAATAAAGCAGGCTGAGAAGCACAAAAAAACCGCTTAATACATCTTTTCTTTCCGTTATCCATGCAACGGATTCCACACGCAGCGGATGGATCCCGAAAAGAATACCTGTTACTATCCCGGTGATAAGGGCTTTTCCTGAAAATAATCCTTCTTTTCCAGACATATCAGGTGAACTTGCAAGTCCGTCACTCTCCATTAAGCGAATAACAAGGATAACTACAAGGAAAGCATTGGCCCCGTGAAAAAGAATATTGGTGAGATGATGTCCCATTGGTTCCAGTCCCCATACGGAATAATTCAGGGCATGTGAAAATCTTGTTAAGGGGACCCACATCGTGTCCCCGAAGGAGAACATCCATTTTAAAAAACTGAAATCTAAAGACCGGATGTATTCATTCTCGTAAACATGGGTGGAATCATCCCAATTGACAAAACCGTTCCGGAGGGCTGGAAGATATGTTAAAAAGGTAAGGATTGCTACAAAGAATGCTGCTGTTCTTTTTTTTAAATTCATTTACCACTGTCACTCAAAATTTATTATATGAACGCGAGCTTTACTAAATCAGTCTCTTTTTCATCACCGTAATTTTAACAGAAAACCTGGTGGAGCGGCAATAAATTTTTGTTTTCTCGCCTTTTCCAGAATTCTGGTGCCTGTAAGACAATATAATCGTAAATCCCGAGTTAAAGCAGGAGCACAACGATTATATTGAGAAAAAGAAGAGATACAGTTAACATTATGACTATGGATTTTATTGTTGAGCGTTTGCCGG
>PIVU01000389.1 GCA_003354025.1 Nitrospirota bacterium | reverse complement strand
AAGGAGACTGTAATATGCCGTTATCTATCAGAGAGTATTTGGGAAGAGGGCCTTCAACATCAAAAGAAATTCAGGCCGCAACAGGTCTAAGCCAAAGTGCTGTGGCTCGCCAACTTAGAGACATGGGCGACAATATTATCAGGTTGCAGAGTGGAAGATCTCCAAGATACGCAGCAACACGTAACGCCTTTGGCGGTGACAATAAACTACCCTTGAGTATAGTTGATGCACACGGGAATACGGTTTTAGCTGCATACCTACGTCCGTTGGTTCCTAGAGGTTTCTATGTAGAGCCAGCCACTGGCATGCCTCCTTTACTTTTAGGGGTAAATAAGGATGGCCTGTATGATGATTTGCCATATTTTCTATTTGATTTGAGTCCGCAGGGTTTTCTAGGCCGGCAGATTGCGCAGGAGATGGCTGCTCAATCTGACGACTTCCCAACTGATCCAAGACGTTGGAGTACAAACCACATAGGAAGTTATTTGATATCTAATGGCGACGATTTGCCCGGCAACTTTAAGTTTGGCGAGCAAGCATTACTACGTGTTAGACGTAAACCTGTAGTAGCTTCAGACAACGACTATCCAGAACTTGCTGAAAGTGTAATGAGTGGTGTTATTCCAGGATCATCTGCTGGTGGAGAGCAACCAAAATTCACGGCTTTTAGTGGCCATAGTTCATCACATGTAATCGTTAAGTTTTCCCCCAAAGGAGACAATGAAGTTGCTAGACGATGGCGCGATGTCCTAATAACTGAGTATCATGCTGCAGAAGCTATCCATAGCAGGCAGTTTCCTGCTGCAGAAACCAGGCTGATTGAAGTGGATGGCAGACTCTTTTTGGAATCTCAGCGATTTGACAGATCCGGAGAATATGGAAGAATGTCTATGACCTCACTTCTGTCTATTGATGCTGAGTTTATTGGAATAGGAAGTGGTTGGCCACAAGTTTTTGATGCGCTACTCAAAATAGAATTGGTTAGTTGGCAACATGTTTTCGATTCTGAGTGGTTATGGTGTTTTGGCCGTCTGATCAATAATACAGACATGCATTTAGGCAATTTGAGTTTGGCAATAGAGGGGAATGTGTTCAGGCTATTACCATTATATGACATGTGTTCCATGGGATTTGCACCTAAGAGCGGCGGTGAAGTCCCTCCTTATAATTTTGTGCCTACTGAACCTAAAAGAGTTAACATTGATGAAGACACAATTAAACCCATAAAAAGAATGGCACATGATTTCTGGGAAAGAGTTAAAAATGATGAAAGAATTTCGGTTGAATTTAAAGATTATTTAGAACGAGGTAACCCAATTGACTTGATGTGAAAGTAATTTTATAAAAGGGGCGTGTTTTAATGCGCCCCTTTCGGAGGCGTGGTTTCCGGCCTCCGAGCACATGTTGAAAGCTTCGTCTGCGGAGTACTTCTTTTCATACCACGATCTTGCCTCTTCAGAAGTAAAGCCATACTCTTTTCATTTCTGAGCTTGATAGGCTTTATTAACTGCTTTTAACCAGGCATATGCTTCAGTAGGGTGTTAATTTAGTTTTCTAAAATTATATGCAAGGATTTGAACTCCCGTCTAGCTGTCATTCTGAACATAGTGAAGAATCTCAACTGCTTGATAACAAAAGATCCTTCGCTCTGCTCAGGATGACACATTACAACATTATTAGTTTTTCAACAGTCTGTGAAGGTTTGCCCCCAATCGTCTATGCTACGGAGTAGCCTGCTTCTTTTGTATTTCTTCCACCAGGGCATAGCTACTACCGCAAGTCCAATTAAAGCATAGTCGCATTAATGATTGTTGTCATAAGTTTCCAATGTTCCCACTAAGCCGGTTGTTTCATGTCAACCTGAATTTATGTGAATAATACCACCCGCCTGGAATTGCTGCAGGCTTGTAACTCCTTGTGAAAACTACGTAAAAACTGATGTTGCGCCTGGGATAATTTGTTTTATGCACGCATGTGATTATTACCTTTATCTCAGCAGGCGTGT
>PIVU01000153.1 GCA_003354025.1 Nitrospirota bacterium | reverse complement strand
TCCACAAAGTCTGAGGAATCATAAGAGTAGTCAAATACCTGGCCAGGCTTCAACTCAATGCATTCCTCATATGATCCACCTGCCTTGATAGTAAACGAATCCTGGACCACTTCTTCGCCAGCTTTTTTATGGCGGACATTTACACTTGATGTACTGCAGCCTATAAAGAGGATTATGACAGTACAAATAAACAATAGTGTTTTTAAATTTGGCAATTAAATACCCCCTTAAGCGTTTCTTATATAATAACAGTTATTGATAGTTTGTTCAGGATATATTGTACAGCTATAAACGGTGAATTCTGCCATTATTACCGGTTGAAAAATGATTAGGCATGACAACATTAGTCATTATAGAATTCATTGCCTAAAAGACCTTGTCCTGATACCATAGGACTCTATCATTACTACAATTATATCAGGACTTATGATAATTGCAAAATATTATCCCGGAGGGTATAAAAATGGCTGATCTGAACCTGGAAAATTTAAAACCTGGTGTAGCAAAAAAGATAGAGCCTTTTTTTAATGAGATACTGGACAAATACAGTGAGAATATCCATTCAATAAATGTCACAGGCACTGCCATTACCGAAGAAAAACTGGGGAAGATAGTTGATAAAATCAATGAATAGATTACGTGTTGTTCTGCTCGCAGTACTGTGAATAGGGCTCAGCCCGTTAGTGTCATTTGGCGGAATTAATATTCTCGCTAAACCCTTCAACCATGTAGTTGACCTTAGGCTGAGCAAGCGGCGCCGAAGGTTAAATTTCAATAAAGAAACTACGCGGGGGCGGACAGTCGTTCGCCCCTACAGGTTCTTACCTGCCATGTGTGCAGCTTTCTTCCTTGCCTTATCAAGCTGCTTTATCAGTAAGTCCGCTTCAAAGAAACCTATCTTCTTGTATACTCTGTTCCCTTCTGCATCCAGGACGAGAAAGGCCGGTTCGATTGATATCCCGAAGCGGTAAAACTGCTCGGCATCAGGGCCTGATATATATTTTACGGGAACAAAATACTTCTCTATATACTCCTGAAACTTGCCGTTTGGAAACGTACCTGCTTCCATTCTTTGACAGGCACCTCAGGTCTTTCGAAAGAAATATGCAAGGATGAGTTTGTCCTTGGCTTTTGCTTCTTCAATGGCTTTACTGAGTTGATGTCCCCACGGGAATTCTGTTTGCATTTGTTATTTCCAGTCCTTTTTTTCGTGCTTCTATTTTAATTATCTGTCATGCTGCAGGCAAACTATTAATGCTCGATGATATTATAGTGCACGTTAAGTGTAAAAAAAGGTTGATAAAAAAATAAAAAAAGTGCAGATTATTACAGGTAGTAAAATCTTAAATCTTTCAATGGGAGGGAAGTAAATGGCCAAAAAGAAAGTGGCGAAGAAGAAAGCAGTAAAGAAAGCTGTCAAGAAAAAGACAGTAGCAAAGAAAACCTCTAAGAAGAAAGTAGTAAAGAAGAAGGCTGTGAAGAAGGCTGTGAAGAAAAAAGTAGCCAAGAAAAAAGTAGCTAAGAAAGCCGTCAAGAAAGTCGTCAAGAAAGTCGTCAAGAAAAAAACTGCCAAAAAGAAAGTAGCAAAGAAGAAGAGGAAAGTGAATCCAGCATTTATGAAGCCGATGCAGATTAGTGATGCTCTCGCAGCTATAGTCGGTAGTAAACCAATCCCTCGCACTGAAGTGACTAAGAAGATCTGGGTATACATCAAGAAGAACAACCTCCAGGATCCTGCGAACAAGAGAATGATCAACTCCGATGATAAACTGAAGGGGATATTCGGCAGAAAGAAACAGGTCTCCATGTTTGAGATGACAAAGCTGGTCAATCAGCATTTAAGTTAAGCAGACCCGACCGGACTATGAGTGACCGCTTTGTCTTTTATAAATGTAAAAGACAAACGGATTTCGCCACTGTATATATATGCCTCTTCCCCTTGCCGGGGGAGAGGTAACAGTCCTTCTGACTTTTCCCGCCAACTGTATGTAAATCTATAACACATTTGTCCCTCACCTATGTAATGCGTCCGTAAACGGTTCACTGCTGTCTTCCGTCTGCAAATCATATGTTATGCCTGTACTGATCTGTCTGAATGTAGTATGTTTGAAAATTAATTTGCATAGGTATTGGTATAATGGTAAATTCAATCTGATGAGGAGGGGAATATGAAGAAGATTCTGGCTGCAGTGTTGTCTTTGCTTGTTATAATTGCTATTGCTCTTACAGCAGTAATTAAAATATATGTTACACCTGAGAAGATCAAGGAATATTTAGTGCCTCTTGCAGAGGAGTCGTTAGGCCGGAGAGTGGATGTCGGAAAGATAGAGATAAATATCCTTGAGGGAATCGCCCTTAAAAATCTTACCATTAAAGAAGCTGATCAGAAAACGGACTTTATTACATGTAGAGACTTTATTCTCAAGTTTCAACTTCTCCCCCTGCTTTCAAAAAACGTAGTAATAGACGAGCTTAAAATCGTTGGCCCTTCTGTAAGAATAGAGCGGGATAAAAAGGGCTTGTATAATTTTGATGACATTGGCAAAAAAAAATCTCCTGAAGAAGCCTTATCTAATAATGGCGGTGAAGACGGTGAAGAGCGGCCAATATCCCTGCTTGTTAATAAGGTTTCAATCAGTGACGCAAAAGTGTCATTGACTGATTTAAAGAAAGAACTGCCTGATTTTAAGAGTACGGCTGACATTGCTGTAAGCATAAAGAGCTTAAGCGGGACGGAATTGCTCACGGAAGGCGTAATTAGTATAAATTTAGATGAAGCTCTTTTTAGAGCGTCTCCAAACAAGAAGATCAAAAATGTTACCTCAGAACTGGATTATGCTCTGCGTGTAGATCTTCAGTCGGGTGTTGTTAAAATCGAAAAAGCAGAGATCAAATTACAGCATGTATCAGTTTCCTTGAAAGGAGAATTGAAGCAGTATAAAACGTCCCCTGAGATTGATATTGCCATTCATATGCCAAAGATAAAGAGTGAGGATGTCCTGGAGTTCGCCGGTCTTTTTATGGATCTCAAAGGTATTGGTCTGTCGGGGGTTGTGGCAGCTGATGCTGAACTCAAAGGGGAAATTGAAAAACCAGATTCTATGTCTGTTAAAGGGTCTTTTGTCCTGAACAAGGCTGGATTTAAATATAAAGAAATTCAGACAAGTCTTGACGGCGGGCTGAAATTTGCTCTCGAATCGGACAATCTGCATATAGACCGGGCAGAGCTGAAGATCAACGGAATCCCGGTGTCGATTAAGGGAGACGTAAGGAAGTTGAAAACTTCACCAACCATGGACATTGCGTTTTCACTCCAGGAGGCAAAGGCCGGAAAAGTCCAGGCTTTAATTGCCCCCTTTGTGAAAATGAAAGACATGACCCTGTCCGGAACGGTTTCTGCTGATTCAAGGATTAAAGGGAGTATAAAGAAACTTGATGAATTATTTGTAGACAGCAGCCTTGTCTTGAATAATGTCGGGATTAAGTATAAAGATATTGCATCGACTCTTGAAGCTGATCTGCAAGTGGTTTTTAAGTCAGGGGACCTCAATATGAAAAAAGCAAAACTCACAATTGATGGAATCCCTGTGTCGTTAAAGGGAAACATCCGGAAAGTGCAAACGTCTCCGGACCTTGATATTGCCTTATATCTCCCAAAAGCAAATACTGAAAAACTCCAGGCTGTTCTTGCCCCGTTTGTCAGTGTTGAAGGTCTTAATCTTTCAGGCCATCTCTCGGCAGACTTAAAGGTTAAAGGCAGGGTTAAAAAGCCTGAGACAATGAATGCAGCGGGGGATGTGTCTCTGTATAAACTGGGTGTTAAATATGACACAGTTAATGCTGTGCTTGACGGCAAGGTAAAGCTGGACAAAAGAACAATGCATGTAGATGTAAAGGGTGTATCAGGAAGGAACTCGGCCAGGTTAAAAGGCTCTATCAGTAATATATTCAAGAATCAGGATATTAATCTCAACGTATATTCAAAGAAGCTGTATCTTGATGAACTTGTCCCTGCAGCGAAAAAAGAGAAGAAACATAAGAGTAGTGCCGGAAAACCGGCCGGTAAGAACTCTTCTTCTGAGAAAGAAGCGGAACCGATGAAACTCAAGCTCACGGCAAAAGGAGAAGTTAAGGTTGACTCTGCCGTGTATAAAGGCATGATTATGAAAAGTTTTCATATGGAATATGTGTTCAGGAACAATAAGCTTGATATTTCAAATATGAGTGCAAAAGCAGGAAAGGGTAAGTTTGCATTAAGCAGTCTTGTTGATTTTTCAAAGAAGGGTTATGAATATGACCTTACAGCTAAAATAGAAGCCTTACATGCAGAAGAAATTGTAAATGCTTTTTTCCCGAAGGCAAAAGATAAAATATTCGGGATTATTACATCGAATCTGAAACTGAGCGGGAAGGGTACGCTGCCGAAAAGTGTTAAGCGTAATATCTCGGGTAATGCGGATTTTAATATCAAGGACGGCAAGATAACAGATGCTCAAATTGCTCGAGAACTTTCGGCGTTTATTGATGTTGGTGAACTTGAGACTATAGAGTTTAGTAAAGCTGAGGGTACGGTGAATATCAGTAATAGCATTGCAAGACTTAACAGTATCTTTGAATCCGATGAACTTAAAATGGATCCCAAGGGGAATATTGGGCTTGATGAAACTCTTGATCTTGCCTTTGATCTGAAGCTCTCTCCGGATATGACGAATAAAGTCAGGGCTTCAATAATCAGAAAGAATATTAGAGATGATGGTGGCTGGGGCACAGTACCTCTTTTTGTAAATGGGACAATATCTGACCCTCAATACGGAGTGGATATAGCCAAGGTCGGCCAGAAGGTTCTTAATAAGGAAATAAATAAGTTCCTGGACAAGCTTATAAACAAAGAAGATCGCAGTGAACAGCAACCGCAAAAAGAAGGTGGTCAAACCCGGGAGCCGGAAAATCCGCTTGAAGATATACTAAAACAGCTTCCGGGATTGTTTCAATAACATTACCCGGAGTTAGTTAACTTGATTTCTTACTCTTCCGGGGTGCCTTATATACAAACCAGTCTTCTTTTGTGATCTCGTGGAAATGGTCTGCTTCTTCAATGAGGATTTTGGCAGTTGTTTGTCGGACTGCTGCGATTTCTACCCTTACGCCTTCACTCTTCAGATGCAGGACCAGGTCTACATAGTCTGAATCGCCGGACATTATAATTATCGTGTCAACTTTTGATGCCAGCTGAGTTGCCTTAATGGAAAGAGGTATGTCTGCTGATTTATGACAGGGGATAACAGACCCGTAATAGTTTTCATGCAGACGCTCCGCGAATTTTGAAGATATTGACTTTCCTTCACGGAAATAAATAAGCCTGTTTAATCCCCTCGTATTGAGCAGTTTAGGGATTAGTTTATCAAAATTGATCATGGCATTCTTTGATTTTGAAAGGTCGTGAATGCTGCGCTCGATATTATTACCATCGCAGAGTATGGCTACCGATTGTGTAATTTTTAAATTTTCCATATATGTATGTATCTCCCCAGTCTAAATAATGTGAAGTTCAATGGTTTAATTGTAGAACATATAATAAATTGTAGGCCCTAAATATGCAAACTGGAAGTTTGTTGTCTTTGCTGCGTAATTAGGAATTCGCAGTTTGATTTATTTCATAATGACAGAGCCTGTATTGGCTTCACTGTCCTGTCCAATCGCGGTATTTGATGAGCCGCTGATATCTGACTCATTAATAACAGTGCCGGTTACAGTCGACTTGCCGCTGCCTGATGCAGGTGGCATAGACTCAACAATTAGCTGGTTAAGGCTGTTTAACAGCCTGATGTCAGCAGGAACTGCCTTTCCCGGGGGTTGCCCCTCAATTATCCTTGTCATCTCGCCAGCATGTACTGTGACTGTTCCTCTGATGTTTTTATCAATGTTCTTGACCGTTGTTTCTCCTTCGATCATTATAATCCCTGTCAGGGCAGATCCGCCGTCCTTTTCAATCCATAGAATGAACTCCGTGCCTCTAGCTGCACACACTGCCGTACGGGTATGAATTTTCAGGTCAGACCTTCCGACGGTTGTTTTCAGTGTGCCGTCAATTAAATCGTATAGTGACCGTGATCTTTTTCTCAGAGAATCATAATGATAGGCTTTTACTTTCAATACACTCGATTCTCCCATGTTTAGAATGCTGCCGTCACTGAAGGAAAGCTTGGCCCTGGACTTGATACCCGTTTCTACTATATCTTTGATTGATAATGGATTGAGTGGTTTTGCCGGGATTCTGCTGTTGTTTCTTGTCACGTAAACTGAATTCTTAACTTTTGCAACATGCCCGACCGGTTCGTCAGCATATGCATGTATTGAAAAGAAATGAGATAGAACAATTATGATTACTGCAAATAAACGGCTTATATTCATTGTGTGGTTCTTCTGATTCATTCAGTCATTATATAATTGCAGAGTCCCTATAGGCAAATTCTTTCATGTTTTTACTGACAGGGCAGGTATAGATACTGCTGAAAACCTGTTTCGCAAGTATGTCACTCATAAATTGTATAATAATCATGCGCTAATCTAACTATTCATAAAAGTTAATATGAATGAAATAATGATGGAAAACCAAAAATCCATTCAAAAAATAACATTTCCTCTGAGTGTTATCATCTTTTTTTCGGTACTAAATGGGACCATGTTCCAGGTTTCCATCCCTGATATATCTGAAGAGTATTTGCTTCTCCCCTCTGAAGTGAGCTGGGTCATGACAGGTTACATCCTTGTTTTTGCCATCGGGGCCCTGATATACGGAAAGCTTGCCGACATATATCCGGTCAAGCGTTTAATAACGACAGGGCTTATTGTAATGAACCTGGGGTCTCTTATTGGGTTTGCTTCAATGTGGTTTCCTATGCTTATATTTGCGCGTATCATGCAGGCAATGGGAGGAGCAGCAATACCTGCCCTGGCAATGATAGTAGTTACAAGGTATTTCCCTCCTGAAATGAGGGGGAAAGTCCTGGGGATAATTGCTTCTACTGTTGCTTTGGCTGCCGGTCTTGGACCGATTATAGGTGGTTTTATAACAGGGACGTTTCACTGGCGTTACCTGTTTATTACGTCACTTGCAACACTTCTGATGATCCCGTCTCTGCGAAGAATATTGCCCGCTGAGGCGGTCCGTAAAGACCAACTGGATATTCCGGGAGCTTTGTTGATAGGAGGAGGTGCAACTTGCCTGCTGGTATTTGTTACTCAGGGGAACTGGTGGTTTTTCCTGCCCGGTATTTTGATGATCTATTTCTTCACGGTGCGTATCAGACGTGTAAACAATCCTTTTATCGATCCTGAGCTTTTTACGAACAGGGCATATCGCAACACTCTTATTACAACGTTTCTCTCAGTAGGTACTGTGTTCGGTATGCTATTTTTGGTCCCGATCATGTTGAGAGAATTAAACGGTCTTGATGCGAATTGGATAGGGATTACCATGTTCCCGGGGGCCATGAGTGCGGTCCTGATGGGAGTAATAGGCGGACGAATATCGGACAGGGCAGGGAGCAGGTTTGTTGTCTATATAGGCGCGGGATCACTTGTCTGCGGTTTTTTGATGCTCTCAACTTTTGCTGGGATGTCCCCGACGATCATAGCATTGAGCCTGATATCCTGTTATGCCGGCTTTGCTTTTTTACAATCATCACTTCCTCATACTGTTTCCGTTGTTCTCCCTAAAGAACAGACAGGTATCGGGATGGGGATATACAATTTGCTCTTCTTTATATCAGGCGCTTTCAGCAATGCTGCAATTGGAAGACTCCTTGATTTGAAGACGGCGTCAATTAGCCTTAACCCTCTGGTCTCGAACTCCAAACAATGGATGTTCAGTAACATTTATGTGATGCTGGCTGTGGTTACATTGATAGGGGCGGTTCTGTTTTATATGACGTTTTCAAAGCGGAATTAGTTGGATATGTCTGCATTAGCGAGCTATCCATAATCAGGAGAGCTGCATGAACCCTTTGCTGATCATCATGTCTTCGATTTTATTGATATGGATTTGTTCAGCAGCTACTATTCTCTCATTCAATGAATCATAGTCAGAAGCGAACAGATTTGCCGTTAGTTCATTTGTGAAGGCTTCAACCATGGACTCTTCGATTTTAAGCGCTGTCTTTAATGCTTCTTCAGAAGAAAAGGGATTGCGCTTAATATGTTGGGCATAACT
>PIVU01000152.1 GCA_003354025.1 Nitrospirota bacterium | reverse complement strand
CCCGTCTCTTCATAAATTCCAAGCATTAACATCGTAGCTTCTTCCGGAGAAAGTTTCACTTTATCGTTTTGAATCATCTCCGTAAAAATTGTGCTGCAGGAGCCAACGTTTTCCAGAACTTCCTTTTGCCCTCTGGCATCAGACCTATCATTCGGGTGATGGTCAAATATGTGGACAGAAAGACCCTTTCTTCCAAGAATTTCTGAGAATTTGCCTATCCTGTCCGGCTTCTTTACATCAACAAGAATCAGGCGTGTAATCTTATCCAGAGATATGTCCTTCACTTTGGTTATATTCATAGAATTGTGAGATATAATCAAAAAGTCACGGACGCATTTTTCCTGTGATCCCGGGAAAACCAGGAGTGCTTTCGGGTAATATTTTTTGGCGGCCATCATAGATGCAAGAGCATCAAAGTCAGCATTCAAGTGGGTGGTAATAACATCCATAGTGTATTAATTATGGATTATCTTAGGATAACGTTGCAACATTAGAAACACTAAAAAAATAAACATCCAACATCGAACGTCCAACATCGAATGTTGAATGGAAAAAGATGAATAACAGAAGTATTAATTATGTTTTTCGTTACGAGTATAAAAGTGGCTGAAAAGAAACAGGAATAGTTGTCGAATGTTCAGCATTGCATGTTTGTTTTTCATTCGATGTTGAACGTTCGATGTTCGACGTTCATCTTTCAAAACAACTTAGCGCTTATGGCCCCCTGATTCCTAATAACTATGCATTCTTTTCAAGAAACAGTTTGAGAGACTGGCTCCTGGCAGGATGTCTAAGTTTCCTCAACGCCTTGCCTTCTAACTGACGTATACGCTCTCTTGTCACCTTAAAGTGCTTGCCTACTTCTTCAAGAGTTTGTGAAACACCATCTCCAAGTCCAAATCGCTTGATAATGATCTCTGTTTCTTTTTTGGTAAGAGACCCTATTGCCTTCCTGACCTGAGTTTTCAATTCCTGCTGAATGACTGTGTCCAAAGGTATTAAGGAAGCTTTATCTTCAATAAAATCTTCAAGATGGCTCTCATCATCACTGCCTATCGGAGTCTCCAGTGAAATTGGTTCTTTACATATCTTCATAATAACTCTGACCTTTTCAGGAGAAATTTCCATTCTCGCTGCTATCTCCTCGGGTTTGGGCTCTCTGCCAAGGTCCTGCACAAGCTGTTTAGTAACCTGAGTTAGTTTATTAATTGTCTCTATCATATGCACAGGAAGCCGTATAGTCCTTGCCTGGTCTGCGAGCGCTCTTGTTATTGCCTGTTTGATCCACCACGTAGCATATGTGCTGAATTTGTAGCCCTTTCTATAGTCAAATTTTTCCACAGCACGCATTAATCCAATATTACCTTCCTGAATCAGGTCCGACAAACCCAGACCTCGGCCAATGTACTTTCTGGCTATACTTATCACCAGTCGCAGATTGGACTCTGTTAGTTTACTTTTTGCCCTGTCTATTTCATCCTCACTACTCTGAATTACTTTTAGCGCCTCTTTAAGCTCTTCACCGTTCAATCCGAGTTCAGACTCAATAACAAGCATTTTTTTCCTTAGCATTTTATAGTGGTTGTACAACTGTTTAATTTCATCAGGACCTTTTTGCAATTGATCAGCTGTTTTCATAAGTGCGTCCCTGCTCCTGAGCTTTTCTGGTGCAACTGGAAGGCTGCTGCAAATATGCCGTCTTTCCCTGACAATGTTGTCATACAAAATAGCGAGTTTTTTAAACTGTGCCCCAAAACTGTATATAATTTTATCGTTAAAATTGAGACTCAATATTTTTGAAGCTATTTTCAGCCTGCTCCCGTCAATATTCATTTTTACTGCTTCATAGTCTCTACTGCCTGTTCTAGTGGCAGCAATCTTTTGAGAATATAGTTCTTTCTTTTGATATAGTGCCCTTAATGACCGAATATTTTTCAGAAAATTATTATAAATATTCTGTTTGTCCGCATCCGAAATATCTTTTTCAATACAACACAGCGTGTTAATAGAAACATTTTTTTCTCTCAGCAAGCGGGGCAAGTATGATACCTGCTTAATCGTAGAAGGGGCTGAAAAAATAATATTAGCAATTTTATTTTTTCCATTTTCAATTATCTTTGCATATTCCACTTCCCCCTCTTTTGTGAGCAGTGGCAAAGTCTCCATATCTCTCAAATACATCTTTATCGGATCATCGGATGTATAATTTATAGACATCATGACTTTTTTGGCTGCATACCTCCCGCCCGGGTTCTCTAATTCAGAGTGATCTTGATTATCCTTCAACTCAATGCAACCTAACGGACTTACCATAACTGTCACCTCCTAAGTAACATAGGACTTCTATCTGTTTTATTGCATCTAATTCAGCTATTTTTGAGCAGACTATAAATCCTTCGCCTTTAAAAAAATCTATGCTCTGTTTTCTATGTGGCAAGCTCCAAAAATCCTCTAAAGATTGAAGAATTACTGCCTCGGCCAGGCTTTTTAATCCCATAGAATCCTCCTTAGTAATTTTAGTTATACTAATTTCATATGATGTCAGACATACCGGATTTTTGAGTCATTGTCATTTTGAGCATAGATTTATTATGAAACAGTTCTCTCTGGTACTCTTTTGAAAGACCGGTCACTATCAGGGGTTTTTTTAAGCGAAGTGATGTACGATATGCTTTTATAAGGAGCTTCATACAGGCAACGTCAATCTTCACTACATCCCTCATATTCAGCACTGTACGATCAATACCGTGAATTGCCCGCATAAGAATCAGGTTCAGGTCCTTTTCACTCTTTTTTGTTAAATCACTACCAAATGTGAATATACCGAATCCTTCCTTTTTTTCAAATCCACAATTAATTCTGCTCATTATTGGCATTAAACAACCTCCAACCGGTTAAACGTTATAATGATTGTAGATCTCTTTTCTTATGGGACAGTTACAGGTATATGAATACCCGAATACCATCTTGTAATCACATATGCCGTAGTGATTCTTAGGGTGAATAAAGTGTACTTGACCTTCAGAGCAGTCTTCAATATCACATAGACAGCGACCGTTTCCATGAAGGCAGGAAAACTTGTCCACACATTTAGTGGTATTATTGAGAACATCCTCACTTACAGTAAATTTCATTGTTCATCACCTTTCTGCTTAAACATGCAATATTCAGGTCTGTACTGAAATCTGAAAATTTCACATTGAAAGGACACTTATAATGGTCTTTACTTTTACAGTACTGTTTAAGATCTGTCAGCTTAGGCACATAACACCCGTCACCTTTTTCACATAACAGGATAACTCCATCCAACCACTCAACGAGGTTATGGCATTTATGGGTACTCATGATACCTCCTTAATTCGTTACATTACGTAACGATAAAAAGTTTATATATAATGCCTGCTTCTCTTGAACCTCTAAAGGAAGAAATCCTTAGGAGGTAAATATACTAGTAACAAGAAACGTGCCAGTGCAGAAAAAAACTCAGAGGGATACAGGACAATGCAAGAAACTATGGATAAAATTGAGATTTCTCCTCATTTTCTGAAAAGAAACAGTGAGTTTACTGCTATGATCAGATCATTGAATACGTGTAGTCTCTAGCAAGTTACGATTGAAACAGGATGGCAGAAAACCATGACATGTCGCATTAATCTGCAGTCTTACAACCACGACATGTCATAGTTTTTTCAAATTTCTTCTACTTTCAAGTTAAATTTATCTATTTTCCGATAAATAGTTCTTACGTTTATACCAAGCATACGGGCAGCCTTGGATTTATTGCCTCCGGCTGTTACCAGAGCATCCCGAATTTCCTGAGAACCCAGCTTGCTGCCATCTGAGTCAGACATTAACTGTTCATCAAGAAAATCCCTGAATTCTCCGGGAAGATGATCAACCGCAATCGTATCCTGCCTGGCGGTAACAAAAGCATGTTCAATAGTATGTTCAAGCTCTCTTATGTTTCCAGGCCAGGCATATTCCATAAAGAGTCTCCGTACATCCTCCGAAACGCCTATAATATTTTTCTGAAATTTTTCATTAAACATGTGCAGAAAGTAATCCAGCAAAAGCATTATGTCTCCACTTCGCTCTCGTAATGGCGGCAATGACAACTCCACAACCCTTAGCCGGTAATAAAGGTCCTCACGAAACTCCCCGCGCTTAACTTTCCTGGCAAGATCCTGGTTCGTAGCTGTAATAACTCTGACGTCCACTTTTATCGGTGAGGAATCACCTACTCTTTCAAACTCTTTTTCCTGCATTACTCTCAATAATCGCAGCTGCATTCTTGAAGAAATGTCTCCAATCTCATCCAGAAAAATCGTCCCGCCATCTGCCTTCTGAAAACGTCCCATTCTGTCCCTGTCCGCACCTGTATATGCTCCTTTAACATGTCCAAACAGTTCACTTTCAAGCAGGCTTTCCGAAAGAGCAGAACAGTTAACCTTAACAAAAGGTTCATTGACACGTTTCCCGCTATAGTGAATCGCGTCGGCTACCAGTTCCTTCCCTGTGCCGCTCTCGCCTGTAATAAGGACCGTAGTCTGAACATCAGCCAGGTCTTCAATAAGAGAAAAAACTCTCTGTATCTGTTTGCTGCGGCCAATTATATTATGGAACTTGCTTCTTTCTCTCAGGTTTCTTTCCAGGTCATTTAATCGTGTCTCATCCCTGACAACCATAACAACTCCTATAAATACACCCTTACTGTCAAGAAGAGGAGAAGTGCTCATAGACACTACCTGGTTTCTCCGGCCTCTAAAATCGCACTCTGTTCTCAGTGATTCACAGGCCCGAGAGGTATTCACGGATTTCTTTATTGTAGCCAGACACTTATTGCTGCACTGAGTCCTGACTTTCGTTATGTTCTCTCCAATGAATCCTCGTCTTATACCACAAATACTCTCAGCTGCTTCGTTCACTTCCAGAACTACTAAATCCTTATCTACTGTAATAATTGCATCTTTCACACTGCGAAAAATCGCTTCAAGGTTTGACCGGTACCGCTCATTTTCATCCTGAAGGCTTTTATGCTGAAGCGCCAACCGGGCTGCATGAAGGAGAGTATCCTGACGGACAGGCTTTGAAAGATAATCAAAAGCTCCCAGCCTTACAGAATCGGAAGCAGTATCAATATTGGGGTATCCTGTTACCATCACAACAGGACAGTGATGGTCTCTAGTGTGTATTTCCTGTAATAAATCTATGCCGGTCTTACCGCCCAGGATTATATCTGCAAATATAAGATCATATTTCTTTTCATCAATGAGATTCAGCGCTTTGTCGTAGCTTTCTACAATAGTAACGTCATATCCTTCGTCTGACAGAAAGTTATCAAAAGTAAACCGAATACTCTCCTCATCATCAACAACAAGAACCCTGGCCCTTTTATCTTTACTCTCCAAAAGTATCCTCGATTCCTAAAAGTTACTACTCTTTATTCACGAATAATTAATTTGCATCAGGAGTATCTGCACTCATTATACAGACAATCAACATTTACGTAAAACATAAAAAGATCACCAGTCAATCACATCAGATCTTTATTAAATAATAACAGGTAAAGACAAGAAAAAAAACACCCCATATCCCACTTTTTCTCACATGCATCAAAATGGCCGTGCATGCTCTATGTAATAGTTACTTTATCCTGGGCTTCATCATTGGATTTAACACATACTGGCAACTCAATGATTACTTTCGTATGTTCTCCCAATACACTTTCAACCAGGAGCCTGCCTCCATGATCACTGACAATGCCATGACTTATGCTTAAACCCAGTCCAGTACCTACATTACTCGGTTTGGTTGAAAAGAATGGATTTAATATTTTATTAATTATGTCCTGAGAGATACCGATGCCGCTGTCATAAAAATAAACCTGCATATAATGCTTCTTATCACAAGTATAAATATTAATTCCGATTGTAAGAATTTTATCATCATGTTCACCTGTGTATTTTTGATTGAGCGCATATCTTGAGTTGCTTATTATATTTAGAAAAACCTGTTCCAGATGCTGCGGCTGAGCAGTGATTGTAGGCAATACAGGAGGTATATCCAGACAGAGGTTTATTCCATCTCTTCTAATTTGGGCCTCCGTAAGAGCAATAGTGTAGTTTAAGACTTCACGTATGTTCGTAGGAACTTTACCTTCATCCCTGTCACGAGCAAATGAAAGCAGATTTCTGACAATGCCTGCAATACGATCACTTTCGCTTATGATTCTTTTGACAATATCAAATTCCCGGCTGCCAGGTTCTCCACTATTTGCCAGGATTTGAGCATAGTTAATAATTCCGTTAATCGGATTATTTATTTCATGAGCAACTCCCGCTGCAAGCTCACCTATTGAAGCCAGGTGGCTGGCTCGCAATGCTTCCGCCCGTGCAAGCTCCTTCTCTGCATTAGATCTTAAGACTTTGATTCCGTAAGCCAGGTTTTTCGCCAGGTTCTCAAGAAGAGCGATCTCCTCATCATTATATGCATCGACTTCAGATGAATAAATATTCAGAACTCCTGAAACAGTCTCTTCCCGGTACAAAGGGATGGCCAGTAATGAGTTAAAGCCTCTCTTTGCCGCTTCGAAACGCCATAGTCCTGGTTTTTGACTGGAAATAATATCACGTGCCCTGCATGTCCTGCCGGATTCATATGCCTGCCATGGAGGACTGTTATTAGAGCCTGACCCTGTCCAGTCTGATGTGATTAGTCCTATATATTTATTATTAAATCCGGCAAATGCGGCAGGCTTCAATCCCTGACCTTCATGAGAAGCTATTTGCCCCACCCACACCATCTTGTACCCGCCGGTGTCTACTATAATTCTGCAGATTTCATTGAGTAGTTCTCTTTCTTTATTGATATGTAGTAATGCATTATTACATTCACTTAAAGCTTTCATCATTCTATTGGCCTTTTTGAGTTCTCTTTCAGCTTTTTTCAAGTCTGAAATGTCCCTCGCAATCGCCCGGGTTTGTACTAATTCACCATTGTCGTCATAATCTGCAAATACATTTAGAATGACGGGGAATGTTGAGCCGTCCTTCCTGACAAATGTCCGGGCAAGATTCTTCAGAGACTTTTTCTTTTTCAATTTAGGGAAATCAGCCGTCAGGAGTTTCCTGGACTTTTCCGTAAAAAAGTCCGATAAAGGTTTCCCGATAATTTCACTTTTTTTATAGCCAAGCATTCTAGCTTCGGTCTGGTTGCAGTCTATGATAACCATGTCAGTGTTTAATGAATGATACATATCCGGTGCATGCTCAAAAAGATAACGATATTTTTTCTCAGTAGTCCTGATGTCTTCTTCAATTTTCCTTCTGTACTGAACTTCCGTATTGAGCTGTTCAACCGCGGAGGAAAGCCGGCATGTTTTTTCCTCAACAGCTTGTGAAAGCTTCTTTTTATGCTTAACAAGTTCGTTCTCTGATTTCTTCCTGTCCGTTATGTCCTTTACTATGTGCACCAACCCTACAACATGACTGTTAGGGTTCAATCTAGGTATTACCTTTACTTCGAGATATTTATTAATGTGCGGCTCATAGTATTCAAAATTACCGGTCCTCTTACTTTCAAGACACTGGCATGTTCTGCAATCGCGGGGAGGTGTCCTCTTGCCGTGAAATAGCTGATAACACTTTAATCCGGGGATTTCATCCCATGGTATACCTGTCACTTTTCCAGCTACCCTGTTGGCCCTGATAATATTGTAATCTCTGTCCTGGATTGTGATCATGTCATCTGTGATGTCAAATGTATTTTCCCAATATGCGATAGACCTCCTGTTCGTCTCTTCTATCCATCTCCGCTCAGTTATGTCAGACGCAATTTCCAACCGCGCCATCTTTCCATTACTCCACTGTATGGACCTGCCGCTTATTTCATACAAGCGTCCGTTCTCTGCATTAAGAAACTGTCGGCTCATATCATTTTCCCCATACCCGTCCGGACTGACCGGCTTCATGGTACTGCACGTGTCGCAGGGCCCTGCTTGCTTGTTCCATATTCTCTGCCAACAAATGTCACCGATAATATCACCCATCACATTCCTTGCTTGACGGTTTGCATATATTACTCTGTAAGACTGCAGATCCGTAACATAGACAACAGAATCAATGCTGTCCAGTATGTAAGTGATATCTTGACTGACTCCATCTGCTTGATTATTGAATTTCATATGCCAGTACACCTCTATTACTATTAAAAACTC
>PIVU01000388.1 GCA_003354025.1 Nitrospirota bacterium | reverse complement strand
ATATACACCCGTGAGGCCGCGGCAATCCGGCAACCTTATAAGCCCCTCTGACAAGACCACACGGGAAGAGATCGCAAAGTTCTTTATGAGAAAGACCGCAATCTTTTATTACCTTGACGATTTCCGGTCCTCTTTCATATTTTATATAGTGATCTCTAACATACATTATAACTTTCCAGTGATTATCGTTCATCTTATTTGCGATGTTGTTGTCTTTTGCCATCTTATCAGCAAGATCGACTGTCCAGAGGTCGATATCACTCAAGAAATCCTCACAATGAAATTTATCTTCTGTACTGCTTTCTTTGTTTTTATTTGCATCCATTTTATTACCCCCTTGATAGACACATAAAGACAACCCTGCCATCGGGCAGGAACAGGAGGTTGCCCTTACATGCCAGGTATTGAATTATTGTACAGCGCTGGTTGTCGCCTCTTCCTCTTGAGGATGGTTTTTCCTGTTTTCCTCAATAATGTCATCAACAACAAGAGCATTTGCCACAAGGTTTACGAGCTGTGTAACATCCATTCCCAGCTTGTAATGACCTATGAGGTCGCTGAGACCATCTACACAGTTGTGGCAGGATGTAACTACTGTTTTAGTTCCAGTTGCAGTCAGCTGATCAGCTTTTACCTTGGCAGATTTCAGGCGGCTGACTCTGTATTCAGGCATTGACATGGCCCCTCCGCCGCCAGTGCAGCAAAAGTTTTCAGCTCGGTTAGGATACATTTCCCTGAAATCTTCAACCACAAGTCTGAGTAATTCACGGGGCTCCTCAGTCAAACCGCAGCTTCTTGCATTGTTGCACGAATCGTGGAATGTATAGCTGCCGGGATTCTTTGTCTTGTCGACTTTTATTTTCCCTTCTTTAATATATTTCAGCATGGTTATTACAGAACTCTCTGAATCAAAGTCGATGTCCTTCTTTGCCCAGTTCGGCCCTTCACAACGTGTTGAACGATATCCATGACCGCACTCGGAGATAACCAGCTTTTTACCGTTCAGCTCTTCCACCTTGTCATAGACGCGCCCGGCAACAGCGCCGCCCAGTTCATCGTCACCATTGAAGAGACCAAAGTTCGTCATGTCCCACCCTTCACTGGGCATGGTATAGTCTTCCCCTGCTGCGTAGAATATTTTTGCAGCATCAAGGACAGACCTCGGATCATGCTTGATTTCACGCGGGTTTATAACATAGACAACATCTGAATCATTCTTATCAATTGGAATCTTTGCAGTTGGGTCTTCCATCTCTTCCTGGAGTTCTTCTTCCTGCCATTCGATTGTATCAATGTAGTCTTCCTTTAGAACACCCATCTGGTTTCCGATCTCCCACTGCTCCTTTGCCACATACTCAACACCTTCAGGCATTATTCCCACATGGCAGAGAAGTCCCCGCGCCATACGGTTAAATGTAGCAAGGTCAACACCCATCGGACAATTGACAGTACATCTCCTGCAGTTTGTACATTTACCGAACACAATATCTTTCAACTCTTCAAGGTCTTCATCGGTATTAACAGTGCCGGCGTTTACCCACTTCGGAAATATCTTCCCTGTCCAGTCATAGTGTTTCTTAAAAAGCTTCCTGATCCTGTCGGCCTTATATGCCGGTGCAAAAGTAGGATCTCCAGGGTTTGCAAGCACGTAGTGGCATGAGTCCGTACACTGACCGCAATGCACGCATGCAGCCAGAGAACCGACTATCTGTCTTGTTAGTTTTTGACCCATCCGGTCGATTACTTTTTGCGCTTTGTATGACTTTTTCTGACTCATTAATAATCTCCTTTATTATTCTTTTAGTGACAGCAGTTATTTATTTGCCTGATAAACAGGATTTCTCTTCATAGGGAATACGCCCCTTCTTCCCATATGTCTTCCAAGATAGGTCCTGGTAAAAGGATAGTAAAGGTAGTGAGAAATCTTGCTGAACGGGACATACATAAGAAAAAAGGCTGTTAAAAGAAAATAGGTAAGCATAATTCCTTCACCATTGGAAAGATTATTAGGTGCAGCCATAAATGC
>PIVU01000387.1 GCA_003354025.1 Nitrospirota bacterium | reverse complement strand
GGAAGGAGAAAGGGAAGGAAGGAGGAGATGCATTTGACTGCAATTTTTTTACGGAAGGGGGCAAAATAATGGGAGATTGTTGCGCCACAAGCCTTGTACTTGCATCGGTACTTTTAGGGCAAAGTTCAATACAACTTTTGTCTTACCTGAAACCCAGTGGTAGTGGAAGATGTTAGGAGTTTGATAAGATGACATAGAGAGAGAGGACCTGCCCAGGCGGACGACCTCGAGCTCATCTCAATAGAAACTGTTATTGCTTAATTTTTAGTATTTATTCTTGACAGTATAATTATATTTTTTATCGACACGAGACGGTGATGCTTTATTTTTTCGTGCTTAGCTCAACTAGATAGATACTTAAAGTACTTGAATACTTTAAAATACTTTAGGCTTATATTTTTAGCCCTAAAAGCTACCTAACTAACTACACTATTACTACAAGCGGCTTCGTGCCTGCTTCGCCGGACCCTGGCCCGGGTCCCCGTGTCTTGGTTGTAGCTTTATAGTGGTGCAGTAGCTGACAGTAACCATCATTTTTAATTGTATTTTAGTCAATTTATATAGGTGTCCGGGATACCGGGCACAGAAATTCAAATTAAACGGTGAGGGATTTCTAATAGTTGTGGCAGGCTTCTTAGTTATGTATTCTTTTTATTTTTATCACTTTTCCACTTGGTCCCTAGTAAATAAATCCATATAAAATATGTTATTTTTTGTTACCCTTCGTTACGTTGCGTCTGTTTGCGTTTTTTCGTACTTCTCCGGGTGTCGCCCATCTTAGGCGGCGGCACCCGTGAGCTCACAGTTCCGTTGTGCGGTTATTCATTATTAGTCCCTACTTCCTGACGTTGATGCAGGTCGTACGGTAATTTTGCCACCCTTCGGTGGCGATCCCCTTTTATAGTCAATTTATTCCAAATAAAATACTATTTTTTACTACCCCCCCCGGTCACTAGATCGGGGGGTGATGGCCCAAGATGCTGTTGTTGTGTAGTTGTTCTGTTTATCCCCTCCTCCGGTCAACTTAGGGACCGGGGGCGGGGTAGTACCTAGTACCTTGCGTTGTAGTTAGTATTTTTATTTATTGTGACATGCTGTCACATATTTGCCAGTGCCAATTTCTGCTGTAGTGTTGAGTAGTAGTTGTTTAGGGCTGTTGTTGACGTTTAGTACCTAGTACATTTTGCCCAACGAGGCCAACAACTCACGTGTTATTCACGGTACCTCCGCCAGAGAGCGAAGTATTGGGCCGGCACGTGTAAGAGGGCAACGACCCTAATAACCATTTTATTTTTCAACACTGTAGGCAGTTATATAGCTGCCTTGTTTAACACAACATCTGTAGACTGCCATTGGCAGCGTTTTACTTCAAAGCTTAACCTCATCACCATCACCGTGGCTTGTTTCAATTTGGTTTCCATTTAATGGGCTCCGCCCCGGATTCGCTTACCTGCCATCTTGATCTTATGAGCCATTTTGTGTTCATTACGTTCCTTCCCGTACCCGTCGTCTTGGACCCGGGTCCGGCCACTAATTACCAATTAACTATTAAGCGCTCTAAAAGTACATACCCATTTACAACCCTCTGTTCTCATTGTTAAGAAAGGCGGCACTATCGCCAATTTTTTATTCGGGATTTTCCGGACTAAATCATATAACTAAACTCTGCCCGATTTTCCCATCAGTTTCTAGTAGTTTAGAAAGACGGAGCTATCGCGAATTTTTCACTATGAATTTTCCCTAGTAAAACAGCACAAAACTCTCGTGAATTTTTTATTTTTGGATTTCGAGAGTAACGGGCAATTAAAAAACAAAACTGCCAAATAACTTTCAAACTTATCTTGATTCAAGCTTTCCGGATTTTAGGGCTACTCTGCCTCCCAATCCCTCTTTCACCGCCCGAAGGGGCTAAACGGAATGCTGCCCAATTTTGTGTCTTAACTTTTCCGGCTTATAACGGTGCACCACTGCTGCCACCACTGCTGCCACTGCTCTTTTGCTCACGGGAAAAAGTCCTTGTGGGCTCAAAAA
>PIVU01000386.1 GCA_003354025.1 Nitrospirota bacterium | reverse complement strand
GACTGTGCTACTTTAAATAAACGTTTGAATACTCCAAACATGATTTCATTCCTCCAGTTCTTATTGTTCCCTTGCAAACTTGATCAGCTCGTCCGAATTCTCCGCCATGGCTACGCTCAGTGCATTGATAGATCCTTCAAGTTCATTAAGGTCCAGGTTTTCCAGTTGCAGTGTGTCACGGAATATCACCTTGCTGCCTGAATCGTCGATAGCAAAAGCTCCGTGTACAAGGTCCCTGTTCATCTGCAGCAATCTCTTATATGTACTTCCGGAGGGCTCACCTTTTAACTCGAAAATGAACTGCTCCAGAATGAGAATCGGATCTTCACAGTCAATTACCAAGTTCTTGATCCCCTGGCCCTCGTCCTCGATTACAACAATTTCATCTTCCGAGTCTTCGCTCACACAAGCAAACCCGAGTTCGTTCAGATAGCCTTTTACCTTTTTAAAATGATTCACATTATCCTCCTTTCCCGTATTTACGCTCAAAGTAATCCACGGCTTCATTCAGCCTTTGCGTAATTAGTTTGGCGTACTCCCTTTTCTCCTCATCCCGGGCATGTAAGTCCGGATGATATTTTTTTATTAACTGTTTGTAAGCGTCCCTCACTTCCTGAAGAGATCCTGCACTTGACATCTCCAGGTTTGCCAGATATTCTGTCTCCCTTGAATCAGCAGGATCTTCGGGCGGTACAGAATGATCGTGTCCGGTATCCTGATATGTTTGATCATGCGCTCCACCAGTATGGCCCTGATGAGACAGACGGTCTTTTAAATCCGTAACATTACTTCTTAAAATCCTGCCTAATCTTTGCATTAACGACATCTTGCCGATTTTCCTCTGAGCCGGATAAATATTGTTCCATATAATAGTCAACAGACTTATTATTATCAAGGGAAAGATAGTCTTGGGGGCAGGTCTACACGGGCTGTTACTCAAATAGATTTTCAAACAATTCCCGGAGATACATAGTCTCACCATAACCGTTTCAAATCTTCACTCATCAAAACGAATAGAGAAGTGCGGACATTGTCTACACACGACTTGAATTGTTTCAGCCGATTAAGCCTTTAAACTGCTCGAACAATTCAAGTGATCCACTAAGTGAATCATAGACAAGATAACATATACTTGTTAACATGGGATTAAGTACAATAATTTAATTAAAAAACTTTAGTTATTAATGATTTAAGTCGAAAATATATATAGAAAGGGGTAAACATGATTATTGTTGGAGAGAAGATCAATACAAGCCGCAAAAAGATTGCTGAAGCTGTAGAAAACAGGGATGCTGATTTTATTGTTCAGGCGGCTAAAGATCAGGCTGAAGCCGGGGCAAGCTTTATTGATGTCAATGCCGGCACATTTGTGGAAAGAGAAACGGAATGTCTTTGCTGGCTCGTGGAAACAGTGCAAGCCCACATTGATCTTCCTCTATGCCTGGACAGCCCCGATCCTGCGGCTTTGTCTGAAGCGATCAAGCTTCACAAAGGCGAACCAATGATTAACTCAATCTCCCTTGAGAGAGATCGCTATGATGCGCTCCTTCCGGTAATAACATCTAATCCGTGCCATGTGGTCGCCCTGTGTATGACA
Source organism: Nitrospirota bacterium (assembly GCA_003354025.1). Taxonomy (GTDB): domain Bacteria; phylum Nitrospirota; class Thermodesulfovibrionia; order UBA6902; family UBA6902; genus Glo-13. The sequence goes on along the minus strand of PIVU01000386.1, from coordinate 455 downwards.
CAGACAGCAATGCCGACCAGTGTGGAAGATAGAGTAGAGGCCGCTACAGAACTCATAAATAAACTCATCGACAAAGGAGTACCTATTGAGAAAATTTATGTAGATCCTCTGGTGCAGCCCGTGTCTGTCGATGTCCGCATGGGGCCTGCAATCCTTGGAGCAATCAGTAAAATTATGCAGGGATTCCCGGGGGTCAATACAATCTGCGGGTTGTCGAATGTGTCTTTCGGTCTTCCCCACAGGAGCCTTATTAACCGGAACTTTCTCGCCCTTGCAGTAGCAAATGGTCTGTCCGCTGCGATAATGGACCCGACTGATAAAAAACTCATGTCAACCATCATTTCTGTTGAGATGCTCCTGGGAAGAGATGAATACTGCGAAAAATATATAGATGCCTATCAGAATGGGATATTCGCTGATCAATAATCAAGTTATGAACCATATATTATTAACCC
>PIVU01000385.1 GCA_003354025.1 Nitrospirota bacterium | reverse complement strand
AGAGCATGAAATAATTCATGTCCGCATGTATCGAAATCCCATTTAAGACAGTGAATGGAGTTTTCCGTTTCTGAGTAAAACCCCAGAACTTTATTTATCTTGCCGGCATTACCTCCCTGATACATATATGCAGCACGCAATGTAGTAAGGGAATCGTAAAGATGTATGGTCAGATTGTCTTTAACATCGATGACCTGAGGTAATCCCGCGGTGTTTGTAACCTGTGTTGTGGCGCAGCCTGAAAAAAACAGCAGACATATTACAGAAGCTGCTAAAAGCTTTGTCATAACATAATCCTTCATATATCTAGCGTAAAAAAAACCGGAGCGTAATAATGTGTTCAGGATCACAATAAGCAAAAAAATTAACAGTTATGTGTAAAAGAGCGCTTTATGTCGTGATGTTGAGATTTGTTGATAAATGTAAATAAAACAGAGGGTTTGGCTGGTAAGGAGAGAAGTTCCTTTATGTTAAGGTGGCATTGTTTACATTTTTTTATTGACGGCATTTGCTGAATCAGATAAAATAAGAAATCTATTCCCTTTAAATTTGAACACTTAAACAACCGAGAGGACACGATGAAAAGGAAAAGCGTGTATTCCTGTTTTTCTGCCGTTATCGCATTATTTGTGCTTATCACTTCGGTCTCCACTATTAGCGCTGCTGAAAATAATTATGAGCTTTATGTTGCACAGGGCATTGAGAAACTGGGTGACAGGCAGTACAGTGAGGCCCTGGGGCTTTTGCAAAAGGCACTCGACATGGCCCCTGAAGATACTGAGGCTTTATATTATACTGCTGTAGCATATACACGTCTTGGTGAGCTTGATAAAGCCGAGGAGTTGTTTCTGAAGATAGAAGACACTGCTTCCCACCCTAATGTTGATTTTGAACTTGGCCGGATTTATTACGTTCAAACTGACTGTGATAAGACCAGCTCCCACCTATCAAAATTTGTGTCCCGCTCCGATGATAGTTCATTAATTGATTATGCAAACAGCCTGATCAAGGATTGCCTTGAACCGGACGCAGCTGAAGAGGAAGAAAAACCTTACAGGCTGAATGTTACCGCGGGGGCCCAGTTTGATGATAATGTGACGGTTGAGGCTAACAATCCCATATTGCCGGAAGCACAAAGACAGGAAGACGGAATGATTATCGCATATATTGATGCAGGGGCTGACCTGTTGAATAAGGGGAAGATTAAAATAAAGGCTGACTACAGTTTTTATCACAACTTCCATTTTGACCTGAACGATTACAATGTCCAGTACCACAAAGTTTCACCAACCGTTGAGTTGCAGCTGACCGATATAATTAAGCCGGAAATAGGTTATATGTATGAGCACACATTATTCGGCGGTGACCGTTACAGCCGGGTCAATACGTTCTTTACCGCTGTTAATATCAAGGAGGGAAAAGAACATTCAACAGACATCACATATAAATACCGTGATCTTGATTACGATAACACTGCTCTGTTTATTGATAATGCCATCCGTACCGGACATCAGAGCCTGATCGGTATTATGCAGAATTTCGAAGCCGATAAATTGAAGGCTGATATTTATTACTTCGATGACCGTACACGTGCTGATGCCGATTACTGGTCATATAATGGATTCAAGCTTGGCGCTGACATTAATTATCAGGCGATGACCGATCTGTATCTGACTGTATCTGCTCAATATAGCAATGACGAATATCGTGAGATTTTTCCGGGGTTCACGGAAAAACGCGAAGATAAAACACAGCAATATTCTCTTGTCATTACCTACAGAATTTCCGACAAGATGACTCTATATCTGACTGAAGACTATACCAGTAACGATTCAAACCTGAACACATTTGAGTATGACCGGAACGTTATTGGATTATTGCTTACAGTAGCTCTGTTGTAAGTAGAGCTCACTTATATACATTTCTCAAATAAATATCTCACCCCTTTGACAGGGCCAAGGAGGTTCATTCATATGAAGAAACATGTCATCATTATGCTGCTTGCTGTTCTATTAAGTATTGCTTTTGTTTCAGAGTCCTTTTCTGAAGAAGAGGCAGGGAGGGTGCTTGCAGTAA
>PIVU01000151.1 GCA_003354025.1 Nitrospirota bacterium | reverse complement strand
CTGTGTGCTGAAAGAGCAATTCCGCCTCCGCAATACTCAATCGTATTATCCTGAAATGTAATGCCAAAAGTTTCTTCCGGAAAATCTTTCATTAGCTCAACATCCAGACCGACATCCAGGCCCTGAGAGACATAATTCGATTGCACTATACTGTCCCTTGAGTTCCCTGTAAACATAATGCCGTTTCCGGAATTGCTGCCGCCATTGAAACCCTTGCCTCCGCCGAAAATCGAAACAATAGAATCGCTGACACTAAAATTATCTACGTTTCTCATCCAGATCCCGCCGTTTTTTATGTACATGACCGTCATATTTATAATGTCCACGTAACTCTGCCCATAGGCATATATACCGGCATAATGATTCGGAATGATTATATTGCTGTAAACAGATGCGGGATTTGAGTCAGATGACACATACATGATCATTCTTCCTGTTGTGTCTACCTTTGAGCCACCAATGGTCTGGGTTTCCCACCATACATCTCCGTCTATTGTAGTTGCTCCATTTGCAGTAGGACAAATATAGTAATCATTATTATTACAACCCGGAGTGCCGTCGTTTTTGACCAGCCATGCCCAGCCAGGTATTTTTTTGTAATAATTCTCATCCTTCGCATTATTGGTATCCAGTAGTGATGAAAACGAATCATCGGCGGTTGCCCATTGATTTAAACCTATCGGGTCCCAGTCATCCATGCTGCTTAAATCTATTGCCCCTATAATTACTCCCGGATCACTTGCTCCTGATCCGTCATTACATTCACCGTCAATAGTAATTACTGACCCGTCAGAGCCGGAGCCTTCTATTTCAAGGAATGTATCAGTGTGAGTACCGCAGACATAAAGTGTGTCGCCGCCTTTTAATCCATCATGGTTTATCAAACAGTCAACATGGTTTGAACAGTCAGTATAATTATCTTCACATGAAGCTTCGGTGTCTTTGCACCATTTAATGTCTTTTAACCCATCCCAGGCATTATTGTAGTTTTCTCCACTTGAAATGCCGTAATCACCTTCGGATGGTCTTACAAACCAGTCTTTCCCGTCCGCCTGAAGAGGCAGTATAAATGTAATCAGCAAGAATGCCCCTGTAATATTTCCGATTATCAATTTCAGTAGTCTGCTTTTCATTTCTCTTCTTCTCCAGTTTTGTGTCATTGAAATCAGTTAGTTTAGTTGTTATTTCAATAGTTATAATTTGTTTATTGATTTCTTACTCGATCACAAAATCCATGATAGTTACTGACCCATCACTAATGGTTATATTTCCATTGATGACTGTTACCCCGGTCTTTGATACATGGCTGCAGTCATAACCGCCGTCAAGGGTTATTGACTTATCCATATCCAGAATCAGGTTTTCAACAATCTCCTCCTCATGGCTCCTTATTACATTATTGTTGATTGCTGCACCATATGCGTCATTGATTGTTGAGTAATATTCACCGGACATTTTAACCGGCAGGTCCGATTGACAAGTATCCACATTCCCGCAAAGCCCGCCTTCTTCGGCAATGCCGTCACCATCTTCGTCATTGCAGAGCACATAGTTGCCGTTGTCGGAGCTCAGGTGAAGGACACTGTTTAAGGGATCAATTGCAAGGCTCCAGGCAGTGGAATAGCCTTCAAGATTATATTTTATGTCTTGCCAGGTAATCCCTTTGTCGGTTGATCGATAAATGAAATTATGACGATGTCCGTATGTTGATCGCATTCCGGCATAAATGATATTGGGATAATTGGGGTCCACAACTACGGACTGCACCTGCAACTGTGAATCGTTCTGGCCTCCAAATGCCTCTTCCTCTATTCCATCAACGCTTTTTCCCCATTTACCGTCAGTGCTGCAGTCTGTGTCATTAGCATCACATTTGTCATACAGGTAGAACCCTATTGACCCTGCAACATACAGGCGGTTCATATTTTCAGGGTCCACCTCTACATCAATGAGCCCTGTTCTTCCAATGCTGATGTAGTTGACCGGGTCCCATGTCTCTCCCCTGTCTTCAGATTGAAAGAGCACAGACTGCCAGTAGGCTGGATTGCAGCCGGTAGGGCTCCCCGATGTGCAGCTTCCAAAACTGTATATGATGCTGTTACCCGAGCCGTCACCGGGATGTAATGCCCTGATGCTTTTATCATTTAAATATGTCCAGGTCTGGCCTTTATCACTACTGATCCAGCTCCCGTTTTTTGCTCCTGCATAAATATAGTTGTTATCATTAGGGTCATACTGTAAAAACTTGAACTCCCCCCTCAGCTCGGGACTTGTATATAAGTTGCCCTGGTTGTCGTAATAATCATTGCTGTTTTCATCACCGCCATTAAAGACTGTCCACGATACACCGCTGTTTACTGAAACAGCAATGTATTGCAATGACCACCCTCCTTTTGCAGTAATGAATCTGTCCGGATAATCTGGGTCAACCGTACCGACCGGAGTAGTCTTGGAATAATCAGAATTACGCAACAGCATATTCCAGGTTTCGCCATTATCAGTGGTAAGGAAAGGTCCGTAGTCCGTTAGAAAGAATATTTTCCGGTCAGGATCATCGGGATCAAAATATGCGGAAGTCCTGTTGCCCCCGCGTCGGCCCCCCATGTAGCCGTTTCCAGCATAGGCCCAGGAATATCCTCCATCTAATGTCATGGCAACTCGACACTGAGGATTAAAAAAACGCAGGGCAATATTCGGATTAGTTGGGTGTGTAGCTGTAGTGCTTCCATACCAAGCGCTGGCATAGAATAATAAATTTCCTGAGTCAATATCAACAGGAGGCCACCATGTTAGTCCACCGTCATGGCTGTAATAGGGCTGTTTCCCGCCGGACCCGTGATAGTAGACATACAGGTATTCGGAATTGGCGTTGCTTATGTCCACTATTTTGTAGTCTTTATTTGCAGGGAGGCCGGAACTTTGTTTTTTAAATAATTGCCCCCCATCATCCGATTTGTATACCTGATTTGTTCCAACGGCAGCATATATAATGTCGCTGTCAGGGTTGGATTGCGGGGCCAGTGCTATTGTCCTCGGGAAGTCGGGCAGATTGCCCAGGGGCGATACTATAGCAGACCCGGCTCCATCAACTATTACTTTATATAATCCTTTACCGCTTTCAGATATATCGTCTGTTGCAACATAAAGTATCGTGTTTGTGCCTTCACGATTTATTTCAATATCGTAAATTCTCTTTCCTGACAATCCCAGAACCGTCCAGCTGCCGGGGTCTCCTCCACTCTCTGACTTTAATAGTCCGCTTTCGTGAGTACCTGCATAAACGGTCATACAGCGTTCGCCCTGGCATGCAGGATCAAATGCAAAATGCTGACCTTCCCGGTTTCTGTGGTATTTCGTTTCAAATACCTGCTCCCAGGAGGTGCCGCCATCAAGGGTCCGATATATACCGTTTACAGCTGAATCGTATTCTGAACTGCTATTATGCCGTGCTCCGCTGACAAAAACGATATTTGCGTTCAGAGGGTCAACCGAAAGAGAGATCCCCCCATTGGGCCTGAATCCCATATGTTCATCATCTGCCGGGTCCTGCGGTTCTCCTGTATAATAATACCCCCTTTTAGACTCCCAGAAAAAGCCCTCGAAATCAGGGTGCTCAGGCATTGAGCCTGCTTCCTTCCATTCTCCTCTCCAGACCCCCGATGTATCAGAAACAAAGTAGGCAATGTTAGGGTCGTGTGAATAACTTATACCGAAGATCATCTGCATCCCTTCGCCTCCGGGCATCCCTTCATTAAATTGCGCCTGGGTGCGCAATGGCAGCGGTTTCCATATTTTGCCGGCTGCTTCCACTTCAGCAAATAGTGAAAACGTTAATGTTATAAATAGTAGAGTGCAGAGCAAGAGCATGAAATGCTTTCCCTTTCTCATAGGTGTCTCCTTATGTATATGACCATTACTGCAATATAACGCTCTCAATAGTCATTGATCCGCTGACAATTTCAATTGACCCGTTCAGTGTTGTCATCCCTGTAATATCTGAATAATCGCAGGAGCGGCCTCCGTTTATAGTGACGGTCTTGCTCATGTCCAGAACAGGGTTCTCTATTAGATGCTCTCTATGAATCTCGATTATAGCGTCTTCCGGTGCAGAGCTGTACGCTTCATAGAGAGACGAATAGTAAGTGTCGATAATTCTAATCGGCAAGACAAAAGGGCAGATGTCATCAATATCGGATATTCCATCATGGTCTGTGTCAGGACTCAGGGCATCAAGGTCACTGCCCGCTGGATGTGGGTTGTAGTTATTACAGTCGCCGTCATAACAAACTTCGCTATAGTCTGCTATCCCGTCGCCGTCGGAGTCGCTATTGTCAGGATCTGTGCCGATTAATGTTTCATAGTCATTGTCCAGGCCGTCTCCGTCAGCGTCTGAATCAACATCTCCGCAAGGGCCTCCTTCACTGACTATAAAGTTACCGTTGTCTGTGCATAGAACATAGTGACCATGTGCTGTTCTGGCATGAAGAACGCTATTAAACGGATCAACGGCAAGACTGCTTATCTTTGAATAATCTCCAATATTAAGTCCTATGTTTTCCCAGGTTACTCCATAATCCGTTGACCGATAAATAAATCCCCTCCGATACCCTTTCGTAGGCACCCACATTCCGGCATAGACAATATTGGGGGTATTTGGGTCAACAGCAACATTGTGTACTGAATAGTAAACGCCAAAATCATTTCCTTCTCTAGGTATTCCACCACTTATTCCGGTCTCCTGCCACTGGAGACCGTCAAAAACCCAGATGCCGCCTTTCTGCCATTCATTATCAAATTCCTGGTTCATCTCATTCCAGCTGTTTTGGTCCCCACGGGTAAGATATATACGATCAGAGTTGTATGGATCAATATCAACATCATATATATTTGCTTTGAAAGGATTTATAGCAACCGGTTCTGTTTCCCATATAATCCCGGTCCTCTTTCCATTCACGTCCAGTTCAAATCCTGCAGACCTCCACAGTACTGATTTTACATTGGCGCATCCGGTCTCGGGGACATCGGTGCCGCTGCACTGTTCCAGGGCATACACTATATCTCCATTGCCCGGGAATACGGCCCTGATGCTCTTTCCCGGTATTTCTGTCCATGAGATGCCGGAGTCATAACTTATCCAGCTTTCGGTTGTCGTTGCGGCATACACAACATCAGGATCACCGGGATGGAACATCATAAACTTGAAATATCCTCTGGTATCCGGAGCAGAATGAGTGTTGCCGTTGCGGTCATAGCCGCTGCCGCCGTCAAAAACAGTCCAGAATGAACCGCCGTCTTCAGATCTGGATATTGCAGATAACCCTCCACCGGAATCACCTATGGAAGTTACTATAATATCGTCTGTGGTAATAAGCGTACCCAAATTATTGACTGTGCCAACAGTTGTTTCATAGAGGAACCTCTTATTGTTCACCTCGTCAAAGGGCACGTTATGGTCAGCAATCATTAACTCCCAGGTCAGACCGTTATCTGTAGTAAAAGCCGGGCCCCAGTCCAGGAGAAAGCGTATTTTGTGGCCGGGGTTTAATGTGCTGAAATATGTAGAAGTCTTGCCTGCCGTATTTTCAGGCCCCATATATCCGCTGCTGGTATACCGGTATGTCTTGCCACCGTTAAGAGTTTCGTTTACTCTGCCTCCTCCAAACGTGACCATCGCGATCTCTCTTCTCGCTTCATTTGAACACTCGACTTCATTTGGAAGACATGGAGGATAAGGTGCGACGAGCGGACTGGAGTAAGTCCCGCTTGCCATATGCAGATTGTCGACATTGAGGGCCTTGGGGTCACTTGACGAAGGCCTATACCAGTTTTGGCCGCCGTCATGACTGTAATAAGGGTTCCAGCCTCCGTATTCATCAATGGTAACATACAGGTAATCCGGGTCTGCTTTACTGATCTGTATGATTTTATATTCCTTTCCGCTGGACTGCATATCAGGAAGACCGCTGTTACTGCTCACAAATGTCTCTCCCCCATCGTCCGATTTGTATACCCTGTGAACACCGGCGGCAGCATAGATTATGTCATTAGAGGAACTATTCTGCGGTTCCAGTGCGATGGTCCTCGGGTGATCAGGTAAGTCATCTATCGGCAGAGCAGACACAGTATCATTAATAACCTCGTACAATCCAACGTCAGTTGCAGCGTAAATAATCAGGGTATCAGAATCCGTTACTGAACTTACGTGCTCTTCCGGCCCGATATCCAGATATGTATCATTACTGATCTGGTTCTTATATGAAGCATTTATCCATTCAGCGCTTCTCGCAATACTGGAAATACGGATTTCATCGGTCAAGCCAGTGTAGAAATCATTGGATTCACTTCTTTTGCCAAACATAAGGTTATAACCTGAAGCAGGTGCAAATGATGTCCATGAGGTGCTTCTTGAATCGAGTTCATCGGCATCCATATATAGTTTCAGGTATTCTCCTGCTTTAAATACTCCCGCAAGATGTATCCATTCATCCGGACGTGATGTAACATTGCCATTATTGTAATTGGATAAAACATTGCCTGTTCCGTCGTAAATTCCAAAAAGGAGACCATTCGATGGGCCCCAGGGCCTTCCCAGCAGCCAGCCTTTATTGCCATTGGAGTCATAGTCATATTTATTCACAATTGGTTTGCTCCCGTTACTTTCCCCGTCGTTCCAGTCATTCGTATTAATCAGGACTTCAACGGTAAATGAGCTGTTGAAATTTAAAGCTGCATCACCGCAATCAACATAGTCGTCTCCGTCCAGATAATCAGCATTTGCGATATGTCCGGCTGCATTCATGTCCCCCGGCAGGTCAATGAGCGGGGAACAATCAATCAAATTACCTGTTGAGTCGGAATGATTATCATTTAAATGATGGACCATCAGATAATTGCTGTCCCATACGTCCTGAGAATGTTCCAGACCCGATGCACTGCTGTTTTCATAATACATATATATGTCTGTGCCTGACGATGATGTTAAGACCGGGATTCTTACCCATATTTCCATTTTTCCTTCTGCCTTGCTGAAACGCTCTATCTCGTGGTCCAGTATTGTCTTGCCGTCTGACAACGTAAAAAGAATGTCACTCCTGACTTCTGAGATTGATCTCTGAAATACCTGGTTGGAAGGAGCTGAAATCTTTATCAATACAGGGAAGTCCCGCAAAACACTGTTTGTCAGTCCGCTCTGAATAGTTATCTTCTGTCTGTATTCCCATGCATTATCATGCCAGCCTGAGTGTTCACGGTTTAGTTCAAGATCAAATATTCTGTTACCAACCAGGCCTATCGTCGTCCATGTCTCTCCACCATCAATTGATTTTAGAAGCCCCTCAGTATGGGTCCCCGCGTAAATTATCATGTGACGATAAACTTTTGATTCCTCCGGCCCTCCACAATTATCAATGCATTGTTTGCTGTCAGGATCAAAAACATAATGCTGCCCCTGTGAATTACGGTCATCATTATCATGGTAGTATGATGTGTTTTTCAGCAGGTCCCAGCTATCTCCTCCGTCCAGGGTCCTGTAGATCCCTTCAACAGGTTTCGGACACCCGTATTGGTTGCACGATGATACTGTTTGGTGGTTAGAGCCGCTTACAAAGACAATATTCGAATTTGCCGGGTCAACAACAAGGGAAAAACCTCCGAATGCCCGGAAGCCGTGATGCACTTCGGATACTTCATCATAGTAACCCCGTTTTGATATCCACTTGAAACCATACTCATCATTATTTGTGACAGGGTGTTTTCCTACTATGTCCCAGTCTCCCCTCCAAACGCCTGAAGTGTCTGAAACAAAATATGCTATGGACGGATCAGTAGGAGCATAACTGATGCTGAATATCTTCTGCATTCCCTGACCACCGGGCATATCTCTATCGGCCTGCTCCTGAGTGCGCAAAGGTAAAGGCTTCCATATTTTCCCGGTGATTTCAGCTCCTGCTGTTGATATAATTAATAAAATGACAATAACAGAAATGCCGGCCATCATTTTCACATAAGTCCTGCTGTTCATCCGATTTCTCCCTGACTGATCTATTTGTTTATTCCAATACAAAGTCTCCGATTGTGACAGTGCCATCGGTACTGCTTTTGTCTGTTACTATCTCCTGTCTGTATTTCCATTCAGCGTTATACCAGTCAGCAGCGGAAACGGGCAGGGTTATATTGAATATGAGAGTAAAAAGTATAGTGGAGAATATGAAATACGTACTGTTACTGTAATTCATGCAGCCCCCATTTATTGTTGTAAATCAACTATCTATGTTGTAGGAAAGAACCTGTGCTTCTTTAAACAAAAAGAACCGTATATGCCATGCCCCGCAAAGTACTTTTAAGTGGATACGATAGGCTAACCTTTTTAACCCAACCAGTCAATAAATAACCTTATGTGCCATGATGCGCATTCCGGCATTAACGCTCGATCAATATAAAGCTAATCAAGTGAGAAAGTATTATCAGGTTATTGATTAACTCTCTTCAAGGT
>PIVU01000384.1 GCA_003354025.1 Nitrospirota bacterium | reverse complement strand
CCTTTTTATTCAACACCTTATCTCTTTAAATAATTCCATAAAATATGTGCTATTTGTAGCAAGAAAATGTTATAATTTGTGGTTACGAAAACACTTCAAAAACTACTAAAAAATAACATGGTTATAAGCTGACTGTAACAAGCGTCCGGTATGCTTTTGGAATCTCCGGACGGTTGATGAAACTTAAAGGATTATATCTTACTTACGAGGAGTTGAAATGGCGAGACAATCTATAAATATTGAAGAAGAAATGAAGACATCATACCTCGATTATGCTATGAGCGTAATTGTGGGAAGGGCGCTTCCTGATGTCAGGGACGGACTGAAACCTGTTCAGCGCAGGATACTTTACGCAATGCTCAGGGAAGGATTAACTCCCGGGAAAAAGTACTCCAAGTGCGCTGGTGTTGTTGGTGAAGTTCTCAAGAAGTATCACCCCCATGGTGACTCTGCTGTTTATGATGCCCTCGTAAGGCTTGCTCAGGATTTTAACTTACGCTATATGCTTGTTGACGGACAGGGGAACTTCGGCTCAATCGATGGAGACCCTGCAGCGGCATACCGTTATACAGAATCACGTATGACAAGGATCGCTGAAGAGCTGCTTATTGATATTGACAAGGAAACAGTTGACTTTAGCGCGAACTTTGACGATACAGTTATGGAGCCTGTTGTGCTTCCGGCAAGGGTCCCTAATCTCCTCATTAACGGTTCATCGGGTATCGCTGTTGGTATGGCTACCAATATCCCCCCTCACAATCTTGGTGAAGTTGTTGACGGTTTGGTGATGATGATAGATAACGCGGATGTAACGGTTAATGACCTGATGAAAAAGATCAAAGGCCCTGACTTCCCGACTGGAGCCAGTATCCACGGTAGACAGGGGATCAATAATGCCTACCATACCGGACGAGGTCTTGTGCGGATGAGGGCAATAGTAGAGGTTGAAGTACAGAAAAGAGGTCAGAACATAATAATTACTGAATTGCCGTACCAGGTAAACAAGGCGAGGCTTATTGAAAAAATCGCGGAGCTTGTACGGCATAAAAAAATTGAAGGACTTTCAGATCTTAGAGATGAGTCGGACAGGCATGGCATCAGGGTTGTGCTTGAAGTCAAGCGCGGAGAGATTCCGCAGGTCATTATGAACCAGCTGTTCAAGCACACTCCTATGGAATCCACTTTTGGTATTAACACACTCGCCATTGTTAACGGCCAGCCGAAGGTCTTAAATCTCCAGCAGATCCTTAAATTGTTTCTCACACACAGACGGGAAGTAACTGTTAGAAAGACAACGTTCGAGCTGAGAAAGGCTAAAGAGAAGGCCCATATACTTGAAGGATTAAAGATCGCACTGGATAATCTTGATGCCATTATAAAATTAATCCGGGCATCCAAGACCCCGGAAGAGGCATTGAACGGATTATTGACCAAATTCCCGCTTTCAGAACTCCAGGCCAAGGCAATTCTCGAAATGAGGCTGCAGAGATTGACCGGCCTTGAAAGAGACAAAATTATTAATGATTACAATGAAATTATCAAAGAGATCAAAAGGCTCGAGAAAATTCTCGCAAGTTCCGCACTTGTTGATGAAATAATAAAAGAAGAGCTGCTTGAAATCAGGAAAAAATATGCTGACAAGAGGCGTACCGAGATAACAGACGCAGCTGCGGAAATTACTATAGAAGATCTGATCACTGAAGAGGACATGGTGGTGACCATTTCACATAACGGATTTGTTAAGAGAAATTCACTTGACCTCTACAGGAGCCAGCGGAGGGGTGGCAAAGGTGCCATGGGAATGGAGACGAGGGAGGAGGATTTTGTTGAGACCCTTTTTACCGCTTCTACTCATGATACGGTCCTTTTCTTTAGCAACCTTGGCAGAATTTACTGGCTGAAAATTTACCAGATACCTGAAATGGGCAGGTCCGCAAAAGGTAAGGCAATGGTTAATCTGCTGCAGATATCACAGCGAGAGAGAATCACAGCAGTTTTCCCTATAAAGGAATTCACGGAAGATACATATCTCATTATGGCCACAAAGCGTGGAACTATCAAGAAGACGGCATTGAGTGCATATAGTCA
>PIVU01000383.1 GCA_003354025.1 Nitrospirota bacterium | reverse complement strand
GGTCCGCCATTTTTTTGCTGCGCTCATACGCCAAATTTAAAGATAATATCGGGGTTTATGGAGGCGGTCAGGTTTTTTCTTTGTTGTAGAAGTGCTTGGTAAGCTTGTGACCTGCAAGGTTCGCTGGCCGATAGGGTTTGGTGACCCCCATGTGAGTAGAGTGTCGGAAAGACGCAGCCAACCCATGGGCTGGTACCACATGCTTTGGACCTTCTCACGCTGGAACTCTGAAACAGCCGCTTTATCCTTTCCGCTATGGCCCCAAGCAGGTTCGCCAACAATGATTCCGGCGAATACCGCATGGATGAATTGCAAATACCGCCGCTGTTATTTGATATAGGCGCTATTCGCCGGTTCTAAGGCGCCTGCGCACTGAAACTGTCTTGCATCGGTCACAATCATGTCCGAGCCGCCATCATTTTGAAATTTCAGCCTGCCCTCATCGACCATTCCCCATACTCCAAATCTTCAGGTTTCATAACGTGTCTGCTTAAGTTGGATCGCGCTTAACATATCTTGCGTAAAAGAGAAAGAAAGCGCGGATATCAAATGGATAGGTTTGCGCCAGACGGGGTAAAATTGATCAACGTTAGAGCATTGTACGTCTAAATGGAATCACTTAAAATGCTCTATCTCTTTGTTTCAACGCGTATTTTTATCCGAAAACCGGTTCCCACTTTTTCATAAAATACGCTATATTTCTTCGGATCAAATTAGTGACGGCGGCTGGCATTGAACTTATGCGCCATCCATACAACTCTTCTCAAACAACAGACCATGATCGTATAATGCCCAGATAGGTATTTGTGCAACAAGGTGACTACAAATAATACTTGCAATCAAATTGTTTTAACGCAATGTTCTGCGACAGACTTTGTGGTGCGAGTAGTGCATGAAAAGCCAGCTAGAAATCGCAATCGCTGAACGGATTCGCAACGTTAAGCGTGATCTGCCCAGATATGACCGAGCGGTACTCGTAGGTGCCATGCTCTCATGCTTTCCAATGTTTCCAGCTTGCACAGTCGGATTTCTAATTGGATTAGCAAATTTAGCCTTATTGAAAAATGGAAGGCTACAAGAAATAAATAAAAATTTTATTCGTCTTTCACTTCTAATCGGGGGATTTTTCACGGTAGCGTGGTTAATTTTGTTTTTTTTCATTGATCCAATAGGTATATATTTTGATTTCTACGCTTCCATTAAAATCTTTTTAAATGGCATAATAGAAAAAATCTTTTATAAGGATAGTCGCAGCGTAACGACCTTAGTTCTAATGCATTATAGGTAGATTAGATATGACAACCAAAACAAAAACTGATCAGCTTACCAAAATGGAAAGAAATAGCGACGAGAAATACTGCCATTCATGTGCAAACGTAGTGCATATTGAGGCAAACGCTTGTCCTAAATGCGGTGCCCCGCAACAGAGCGCTGGTACTTCGGGACAAATTTCGACACATAACAACTTTGAAAACTTGGAGAATATCCGTGGAGATCAAATTTATTGCGTGGGATGCGGTCACATCATGCACGCCACGGCACTAAGTTGCCCTTGCTGCGGGGCAGTAAATACAAACATTCAAAAGAAAGGGTCTAAAGATAGAGTAGCAGCAGGTCTATTTGCTTTGCTTTTGGGGGGGCTTGGGGCACACCACTTTTATCTCGGGAATATTGGCTTAGGTATACTTTACTTCATATTTTCCTGGACGCTTATCCCAATGATAATAGGATTTATTGAGGGTATCGTTTATTTATCTCAATCTGATGAAAGCTTTGCTAGAAAACATCATTAACAAACAACAAGAACTGCCTTCAAACCAAAATATCACGAAAAAGGAGAAGAAAGATGACGTTTTGTTCAGGGTGCGGCAAAGGGTTGCACATATCCGCTGTGGCTTGCCCAAACTGCGGAGCAGAAAATAAAGCAAACCAAAAGTCGAAGCACAACAAGGCAACACTCGCAGTAGTTTGTTTTTTCCTTGGAGGGCTGGGTATCCATAGATTCATAGTCGGCAAGCCTGGAACTGCTATTTTAATGATTCTTACTCTTGGTGGGGTAGGTATCTGGGCACTAATTGACTTTATTAT
>PIVU01000642.1 GCA_003354025.1 Nitrospirota bacterium | reverse complement strand
TGTAATTGTCTGGTAGGTTTGTCTCTATTCCTGATTTGAATAGGAGTGTGCTGCCATCAGCATCAGCAGGCAGGGCGGATTTGATGGGCACGGTTAGGGTGAAATCAATGAAGGCCACCAATGCAGATTGAAGGTCTGAACCGCGGATGCGAATCTCCATTGATTTCGCGTGGTTCTTGAAGGCGGGGACGAGTTCTTGTATCGATGGCATAAATACCTCTGTATGTAGACTGAAGGTTTGGGACGACTAACAAGCTAATGTGTTGTTCTGTGTATCTTGTAAATTTGAATGTTATCCGACCAGATAAGTTATGAATATAGTTTAAGGTTTCCTATCAACATTTCAGATACCTGTAAAGGTATTTCAATTAAGCAAAGTTAGTGAAAGTAAGATCATTAAAGTTTGATTTGCTATGATAACGATTATTCATACAAAACCTGAATGGACAAAATCAGGGATACTTGCATTTGCTAAAACTATTTTTCAGCAAAATTTCGGTAATGAATA
>PIVU01000150.1 GCA_003354025.1 Nitrospirota bacterium | reverse complement strand
CAGAATATCATCGGGATATTGTTCAATACCTGTAGCCACTGATGGAGGCTATATTTTTTGTGTATTAACAATTACTTTGCTGTTTTTATGTAAGTAATTCATATAACGGACCGATTCGAGGATTTCAAAGGCTAATTCAACATCGGCAGTGCCGGGTTCTATAAGAGGCGAGTACACTTTCTCACCATAGCGCAGATGGGCAACAACGGAGCCTCCCCGCTGTGCCATGCCGTGGACTTCGCTCTTTTTTACATCATATCCTGCTTTAATGAGAGCCGATGATGTAATTTCACTGGCAAGGAGGATGCCCTGTCCGCCGACTCCGCACATGAGAATGTTTCCTGAATCAGTCATCTTTCCCCTCGCTTAGAACAATTGCTTTGAATTTACATAACGGCACGCATTGAGCGCAGCCGTCACAGAGTACGGGATTAATCCTTGAATGGCCCTTTTGCCTTGGCTTGTAGCCCAGTTTTTTTGCTTCTTTTTCAGTAACCGGGGTCCATTCAATGGCTGGACAGCCGATTCTAAGACATGCCCGGCATCCGGTGCATTTGTCTATTAATACCTCATAAAGGGGTTTGTCTTTTCTCTTCTTCATCTCGGGAATGAGAACGCATGGTGCTTGTGTGATGATGACTGAAGGTTCGGCACGGTTCAACTCTTCCCTGAGTACTTTTGAAGCTTCCTTATGGTCATGGGGATTCAATGTGCGGACATGTTTAATTCCAATTGCCCTGCAGAGCCCTTCAAGATCAATGGCCAGTGTCGGCTCTCCTTTTAAGGTCAGTCCTGTTGCGGGATTATTCTGGTGTCCTGTCATGCCGGTAGTCCTGTTGTCCAGTATAACTACAGTCGAAAATCCCTTGTTGTATACGACATCGATCAGGCCGGTAATGCCGGAATGAATAAAAGTAGAGTCACCGATAACAGCCAGGATTTTGCCCAGTGCTTCCTCGCCAAGGGCCTTCTGCATTCCGTGGGCAGTCCCGATACTTGCTCCCATACATACGCATGAATCCATAGATGAAAGCGGCGGCAGCGCGGCCAGTGTATAGCACCCGATGTCACCGGCTACGAATACATTCTCTTTTGATATTGCATGGAATATACCCCTGTGAGGACATCCCGGGCACAGGTTCGGCGGTCTCATCGGTACTACTGGAGGCTCCAGGAGTTTAGGCCCCTTCTTTTTAGTAATAGCCTGTTTTACTTTGCTTGCGTTTAATTCTCCAATTGCAGGTATGAGCGCTTTTCCTTTGCAGCTTATGCCCATTGCCTTTACATGGAGCTCTATAAAAGGATCGAGCTCTTCTACAATATATAATTCCTTAACGCTCTTTGCGAATTTCTTTATAAGTTTTTCAGGGAAGGGATGGACCATCCCGAGTTTTAAGACTGACGCATCGGGAAAGGCTTCCTTTACATAAAGGTATGACACTCCGGAGCAGATGAATCCCATTTTTTTACTGCCCTGTTCAATCCTGTTTTCAGGGAATGTCTCGGCAAATGTGCGGAGAGCATTCATTGTATTTGCAAGGTCAACCCTGCGTTTGCGAGCATTGCCGGGAAGCATGACAAACTTTTGCGGCATTTTGACAATACCCGGTTTCACCTTTGTTTTGTCTTTTTTGCCGGGAGTAACAAGACCTTTAACATGTGATACCCGTGTTGTGCTTCTCACTATCACAGGAATATCAAACTGTTCACTAAGGCTGAATGCCAGCTTCACAAATTCCTTTGCCTCTGCAGGATCGGATGGTTCAAGCATCGGGACCTTGGCTGCAAATGCATAGTTGCGGTTGTCCTGCTCATTCTGCGAACTGTGCATCTCAGGATCGTCGCAATTAATAATTACAAGTCCGCCTCTGACTCCGGTATATGCTGCTGTGAACAGGGGATCTGCTGCAACGTTTAGTCCGACATGTTTCATTGTGGCCATTGCCCTTACTCCGGCAAAGGATGCGCCTATTGCTACTTCAAGGGCGACCTTTTCATTGGGGGCCCACTCTGAATATACTTCATCATGTTTGGATAGAAATTCGAGTATTTCGGTTGAGGGCGTTCCGGGGTATGCCGATGCGACTTTTACCCCTGCTTCCAATGCACCTAGTACAAAGGCCTCGTTCCCTGATAAAAGTACTTTTTTCTTTGATTTCATAGGCTTTTTCATGCTTTAAACATTGTTTAATTATGATGCTGCGAAAATTACCCAATATAATAAATGAATAAGGCGTTGGATGTCCAATTTTATATGTTTAGGGCTTAGGGGCCTGATATTTCCTTCTGTTTTGTCTGAGATGACATGTTAAAAAAATATCTTGACATTAAATGTAACACATGTTACATTATAAACAGGAGTAACAAGATAAGGAGGTGGATATGTCAAAAATCAGCGAAAAAATTGAAAAGGTAAATGTGGATATTGCCTATGCTGAATCAGGCGAGTTCAATCCTAAACGTAAAAAAACAGAGGACCATGATTCATTAGAGGACATTCTCACTGCCATAGGTATGGCTGAGGGGGGAGATGAGGATTTCGCAAAAAGGCTTCATCCCCTGTTCCATAGAAAACATCGCAGAAATTAATAAGTCACCCCGTTAGAAAATTTTCTGGCGGGGTGATTACAAAAGGAGAGTTATTGGGAAAAGAATTAAAGAAAAGGTCTGCCTCAAAAAGCGGCCCGGAAAAAACAGAGTGGATCCTGTTTTTTTACACAGTTCCTTCAAAGCCCGTTAAAAACAGGATCAAGTTCTGGAGAAGGCTTGCAAAGGGAGGGGCTGTACAGCTCAAAGGGGCTGTTTATGTATTGCCTCATAATGAAGAGCATTATGAGATGTGCCAGTGGCTGATGGCTGAAGTTGCCGCGCTGGGGGGTGATGGCGATTTTGTGATAACAGACAAATTCGAGATGCTCGGTAACAGTGACATCATAGCGTTATTTAAAAAACAAAGAGAGTCCGATTATATTGTCCTGGAAAAGAAACTCAGTGAATTGGAAGTGAAACTCAGCAGTGTGGAAAAGGGCAGTAAGGTTAAAAACGTAAATAACCTTCGAGTGCAGCTGGACAAATTGCTGAAAGAATATAACGACATAAAAGAGATAGACTTTTTCCCGTTCAGTGCATCTACCGAAGCCGGGAAAAAACTCAGCAGTCTGCAAAGAAAGATGGAGGAGGTTTTGAAGCCATTAGGTGCTAAAGGGTCTGACATGAAGAAAACCACAATTCCCCGAAGAAGTGTTGACGATTATAAAGGAAGAGTCTGGATCACGAGGAGGAACCCCTTTGTGGACCGGATGGCTTCAGCCTGGCTGATTGGTAAGTTTATAGACAGAGATGCTGCTTTCAAGTTTATCGACGAACATGAAAGAGGTAATGTCGGCACAAAGGCTGTTGTTTTTGATATGAAGGATGGAGAGATTACTCATGTAGGAGATAATTGCTCCTTTGAAGTGCTTGTTAAATCATTCGGGATAAAGGGCAAAGCTGTTAAGAAAATAGCTGAACTGGTACATGAACTTGATATTAAAGATGATAAATTTAATTCCCCTGAAGCAAAGGGAATAGGCGAAATTCTTCTGGGCATCAGAAAAACCGGCATGGATGATAAGGATATTCTTAAAAAAGGAATGGATGTTTTTGAAATGCTTTACGTTTCTAAAACTTAATTGTTTGGAGGTAAAAGATGAAGGATGTGTCGGAAATGGTTGTTAATCTTATGGCAGCTTCAGCAAGGACGGCGCCAAAAGCCGGGGGAAAGGATTTTCTGGAAATTGTAGTTGTTTCGAATGATGATGATCTACAAAAGATCGCAGACAGGATGAAAGAATATGCGCCCGAAAGCACTAATGAAGCTTTCTGGCTGAGGGATGCATCAAACATTGAGAATTCAGAAGCACTATTACTTATAGGTCTCAGCAAACCCGTGACAGCAGGGTATGACTGCGGCGGATGCGGACATGCCACCTGCGGAGAGTTTGACAATCATAGACAGCTCAAAGAAAAAAGCATGGGATACACCGGTCCGCATTGTATTATGAGGATGATGGATATTGGAGTTGCACTATCATCAGCAGCAAAAACAGCTGGTCTGCTGAATGTTGATAACAGAGTTCAACAGCGGGTAGGGGCTGCAGCGTTGGCGCTTGGTTACATTAAAGCCGAGGTAGTTATGGGAATACCTGTCAGTATCACAGGAAAGAGTATCTACTATGACAGGAAGACGGCCGCACACTGATTGAGAAAGGGATTCCCTTATGTCTGTGATTACGCCTTTTACTGCACTTTGTTCAGTTGGTTTCTTTGCGAGATTTTCTTATTCTCTTGCCCGAAGCCCCGTGCTTCCGCTTTTTGCACTATTCCTAGGTGCAGGCCCTGAGGCAATCGGATTTGTCGTCGGCATTTCTACAGTAACAGGCATTTTTTTCAAGCTGCCCTCAGGCGCATTGTCTGATATTATTGGAAGAAGAAAGACAATGTTTGCAGGTCTTCTGGTATTTGCCGTCATGCCCTTCACATACCTCCTTGTCAAGGATTACTATACCCTGATTGTGATCAGATTTATCCATGGCCTCGCAACCTCAATATACGGGCCTGTATCCATGGCGGTTGTAGCAGATATAGCCGGAGGTAAAAAAGGAGAGATGCTGTCATGGTTCTCCTCTCTTACAATAATCGGCAATCTGCTCGGGGCACCTGTTGGAGGATTCATACTTCATAGTTTGTCAGGCGGCGGAGATCCGTCATTAGCCAATTTTTATACTGCTTTTCTTGTCAGCGGTTTTGCAGGTGCGATGTCACTTATTCTTGCAGTGGGATTGTTCAAGAAGGAAGAGAAGCTTGACAAGGTCATAGGATTAAAGGAATCGTACCGCAAATTCATCGCCGGGATAAAAGAGGTGATAAGCGACAGAAGAATTGTCATCACCTCAAATATGGAAGGCCTTCAGAATATGGCCATGGGCGCTCTGGAAGCCTTTCTTCCTATCTATGCAGTTACTGTTGCAGGATTAAATGCATTTCAGGCTGGTCTTCTGTGGGGTGTACAGATTGTTGTGACGATATTGTCAAAGCCGGTTATGGGGAAAATATCCGACAGATATGGAAGGAAGCCCATCATAATTGCAGGGATGATTTTATGTGCGGTATCATTTGCCGCCATACCTCTTTTAAATAACTTTTTATCGCTAATGGTCGCGGCAATCTTCTTCGGTTTCGGAGAGGCTTTTGTAACGTCATCATCAGCTGCGCTTGTTGCTGATATGTGTAAAGAAAAACACTTTGGAACTGCAATGGGGACCTTTGGAACAATATTTGATATAGGACATGCATCGGGTCCTATACTGGCCGGATTGTTAATAGCGCAACTTGATTATTTATATGCCTTTTGGATTATGAGTGCCATACTGCTAGCGTCTATCCCCGTATTTATGATCGGTGTAAAAAAATAACTTTTTATTGAACTTGTGGGAAATCAAAGACCACTTTGTCTTTACTATGGTCTTTTCTGACCGTTATCAATAATTCCCAGTGTCCCGGCATGGAAAGCTCCAGATTATTTACACTGTATAGCCCTGGCTGCAGACTTCCTATTCTTGGTTTAATTTTAATATTACTCTCAGACATTCTTGCAATAATTTCGAGGCCGGCCTCTTCAACATCTTTGTCACTTATGTCATGTATGACAATATCAAAGTCGTTCCTACCGACTTTCAGGTTTCCATCAAACAGGAGCACTTCTATACTGAATAAACCGTTATCAGTGGCTTTGAAGAGACTTTCTTCAAGGTGTTTCGTAAAATCCCCGACTTTTTGGTCTATCCTGCTGAACTTTGAAGCCGGTACTTTATTCCCGGCACAGCCTGTAAAAAGCAAAAAGCCCATAACAAGTATTGATACCAAAACTCTCATATTCAACACCTCCTGTCAAATAATTTGGTACTGCTATTTTCCAATATGGTTCACCTCAAAATAGTGATTAGTAATAAACCTGGTATCTGACCTCCCCAAGCTACTCCATTTTCAGGCAGAGAACTTGGGGAGGCAGCACTATTAAACATATAATTATTGTAACTTCCCGGTCACTTTAGTCTAACTTCCAATATGATTCGCCCCAAGATAATCACCGTACAGGCTGAGAAATACATACAATTTCTGCTTTGCCGGGTCCTTTTCCTTGGGATTATCAAAAGTAATGACCCACTCAAGCCCGTTTTTAAAAGTTTTCTTTTGGACTTCCGCTGGTTGTACCTTAGCCCAGGAGGCATCAAGCTTGCCCTTTTCAACAATGGCAGCAACTAATTTTGTTGCCTGTTCACTAGCCTGGCTTTCTGTAATTTTTTCAGTATTCTGACTATGTGAATGCCCGGAACCAGCGTACGCTCCGGTTACTGAAAAGGCCAGCAAAACTACTAAACAAATAATTATTCTACGCATATTATCCTCCTGATAAGTTAGTAAATGCTCTCGCGAGTGTTAGCATTCGGGGTTTGTACTGTGTCACTTTGCAACTTCTCATTTGCAGCTACAATTTGATAAGAGCCTCTGGTTTGCAATTTGACATTAACCGGCAATGGGCTTTTGTTTTCCCAGTACCAGCCAATAGTTCCTTCAAAGGGGGCGGTTACAGAACCTCTTCCCTGGCTGTCGGTATTCTTCTTAAAGCTTTCGAAATAACCTGTCTCATCACCCTTTGGTTCACCGTGAAAATCATAAAACAGCTCTTCACTGTCTGTCTTCCATGAGTACTCAAGTAGTGCACCTTTCACAAGCTGAAATTTATATTCCTTGCCACCTCGGGCAGGAATCGTTATCGTGATTGTGTCTTGCCACTGAGTTTGTTGAAATTCATTAGGATTTGCAGTATTAGCAAAGGCATCATTAACTGTGACGCTTTGAGATGAATCAGCAATGACATCAGATTCCTTAGACTGGCTATCGTGTGAATAGCCGTGTGTCTGCATCATGAATAGCAATAAGCCCGCGGCAATTAAAGAATAGTTAGCAATCCGACTATGAATAACAAAAGACTGAGACTTTCGCCACATAGCAACAAGCACCAGCATGGCTGCAAGTGCGGAAATCTGCCCCAGTTCAATACCGGCATTAAATGAAATAATATTCATTAATAGACTGTCTTCACTTAATGGCAATGCCTGTAACCGAGTGGATAATCCAAAGCCGTGAATTAGCCCTAAACCAATGATCATCAGCATCATGTTCGGTGGCTTGATTGCAAGATATTTGCGAAAGCCGTCAAGATTTGCAAAGGCAATGTAACACACACTCAGAGCTATTACCGCATCAATCAGGAAATAGTTCAGCTGTATGCCGTTATAGGTGGCATAAATCAGAGTGATACTGTGGCCAAGGGTAAAGGCGGTCACATATTTCACAATATCACGGAAGTTTGTCAGGAAAAAGATAATTCCAAAAACAAACATTAAGTGATCGTAGCCAGTCAACATATGGGTCGCTCCAATCCACAAATACATCAAATTACCACCATCAATAATAGCCTGCTTTTCCGCTTCGGACATTCCATGCCCATAGGCTAATTGTGATAGCAATGTAAATAAAAATATCCCCGTTATGAGGGGAATAATTTTTGGTTTTAATAACATCATGAGATTAGCTCCTGTATTATTGATATAGTTTTTATTATTCCCGGGCCGACAGCCCCGATCAACGTATCATTATTTACTCGCACGCTAAAGAGTCTATTCCTGTGTTAAGTGTTGGAACAGCCCGTGTCAGGTATAAAACAAGCGGTGCGATTTTATCTTACGTTGAAATAATGGGAGGGGAAAGTCCTGAAGCAGTTTTAGCAGAGGTATTAGTATAGTATTTTGATTTGTATTGTTTATAAGAATGCCTTCTTTTGGTAAGTGAATGCGTTGAGGGATTGTTAAAAGCTATATACGTATAACCGGCAATAGTCTCAGAATATATTGTATTTATTCGCGTGACCTGTAATAAATCTTTTTCAAAATGTGAATGATAATGTGTGTGATGAGATTCTGCAGGCAGAACTTCCTGAGAAAATTCTGTCCCATGTGAATCCACTGAATAATCATTGGGATGATGGTGTGCAATATTATCAGTCTGTTTTATTGGTTCGTGATGATGATTTTCATCGATATGTTTATGGTAGATCGGGGAATGAAGTGCAATGACAATGAGGAAAATAACGAAAGTGTAATAAGTTTTGTTTGCACCGGCCAATTGTTTCATGATTTAATGATATTACAGCTCGATTTAATAAAGCAACCAATAAAAACACCATTTCAAATATGTTGATTTAATTAAGTTGAATTGCTTTTTGAAGGGTCCATTATAACCGTAAAAACAGAGGATAATTAACAGAATCCGGTTTAAACTTAATGCCCACTCAATAGATGTAGAGCATTGTCCCGTAAAACAAGTCTTTCTATCTCGCTGCCTAAATCAAGTTTTTTTAACAGTGATAAGGTATTCCCCTGGTCGGTCCATGGGGAGTCGGTGCCATAAAAAATATACTCCTTCGGGTGGTTCAGAATAAGTCTTCTTGCAGTTTCTTTGTCAAGGAATTCCAGCGAAAATGAAATCTCCATATATAT
>PIVU01000149.1 GCA_003354025.1 Nitrospirota bacterium | reverse complement strand
GGACGGGGAAACAGGATTTGATACACCGACCGGTAAATTTGAAATCGCTTCAACTATTCTTCAGGAGCATGGATACGATGCATTGCCGGTTTATACAGAACCTGGAGAAGGCCCTGTATCAAGCCCGGAATTGATTGATAAATATCCCCTTGTTTTTAATTCAGGTGCCCGTGTGACAACGGATTTTCGCTCTCAGCACCACGGAATAAGGGCTTTATGCAGAGAACGTCCTGAGCCGGCTGTTACTATTAATACTGCCGATGCTGAAGAGAGAGGGATTGAACGAGGCGATGCTGTCAGAATAAGGACGCAAAGAGGTGCGGTTACGATGAGGGCCTTTGTGACCGATGATATTGTCCGGGGTGCTGTTGATACCAACATGGGCGGGGGCGGGCCGGTTGGTCCTGATGCCTGGCAGAAGTGTAATGTAAATGAATTGACTGACCTGATGAGGTATGATCCGATTTCCGGGTTTCCTGTATATAAAGCTCTTTTATGTGATGTGGAGAGGGTGGTAAAAGGTGAAGGGATCATCACAATCGATTCAGGGGAATACAGTTCAGGAAGTGTAAAGGCCGACGCCGAAGATCAGGGAGAGACCTTTGCCCGGATCTACCTTGACCATAACGCAACAACACCTCTTGATTCTGATGTGCGCACGGTCATGATTGAACACATGGAACATGACAACGGCAATCCTTCGAGTATTTATCGCGAGGGCAGAAATGCATCAGTGACAGTAGAGTCATCACGAAGGAGCATTGCCCAACTGCTCAACTGTACTGCCCGAAGAATTATCTTCACAGGCAGCGGATCAGAAGCGAATAACCTGGTACTGAAGGGCGCTGCATTTGCTCATGAAGGGAATAAAAAACATATCATAACGTCTTCAATTGAACATCCCTCCATACTGGCAGCCTGCAAATGGCTGGAGGGACAGGGACATCACATCACATATCTTGGTGTTGATGAATTCGGCATAGTAGAACCGGACTCACTGATTTCCGCTATAAATAAAGATACATATCTTGTGAGCATCATGACCGCAAATAATGAGACAGGATCGATTCAGCCTATTTTTGAATTGGCGAACATTTGCAGGGACAGAGGGATCCTGTTCCATACTGATGCAACTCAGGCTGTCGGGAAAATACCTGTGGATGTGGAATCTTTCGGCATTGATTTTCTTACTCTTTCAGGACACAAATTCCAGGGGCCCAAAGGAATAGGCGCGTTGTATATTAGAAAGGGCGTTTCCATAGATCCTCTCGTCCACGGCGGAAAGCAGGAGGGTGGTATGAGGGCAGGGACAGAAAATGTTGCAGGGACTGCCGGACTGGGGAAGGCCGCTGAACTGGCATTACAGCGATTGTCACAAATGGATAGGGTGAGGCATTTGCGTGACAGGCTTGAGAAGGGTATCCGGTCTCTGGTACCGTCGGTAAAATTGAATGGACATATAGACAGAAGGCTGCCCAATACACTGAATATGAGTCTGCCCGGAATGAGGGGCGAGTCAGTTGTTATGGCTCTTGACAGGGAAGGCGTTGCACTGTCTTCAGGCTCAGCGTGCCGTTCCGGTTCTCCCAAGCCATCTCATGCTTTGCTGGCTATGGGACTTTCGGAGGAGGAGGCACATTGTTCGATCCGCATATCTCTCGGATTGAACAATAGTGAGAAAGAGATTGACCATGTTATTATTTTATTGAACAAGGTTATACAACAGGCCGGTAATACTGTTAGGTTTGTGCCGTGCCGTTAAGCAAAGGGGGATAGTGCATATGGAATCAGACCTGATAATCAAGCAGAATCGTATAGAGATTCACAGCCACCTGGAGAAAACATACAGCAGCAATATTGCACTTGATGCATTAAGGGGACTTACGGCGAAACAGAAATATATCCCCAGTAAATATTTTTACGATTCCAGGGGATCAAAGCTATTTGATCGGATTTGTTGTCTGCCGGAGTACTACCCGACAAGGACTGAAATGTCCATACTGGAGTATGCTGCCGGAAAAATTATGAAATCCTTTGATAAGGGAGATATTGTTGAGTTGGGATCAGGGGCCAACCACAAGATCCGGCTTCTTCTGGAAGCACTTCATGAATCCCGCCTGCCTGACTACCGCTATGTCCCCGTTGATGTCAGTGAGTCAGCCCTGATGTCAGCTTCTGAAGAATTGCTGGAAATATACCCTGATCTCGAGATCTATGGAATCGTTGCGGACTTTACCTGTCATATGAATGCCATCCCAGCTGATCGTCCGAGACTTATTATTTTTTTAGGCAGTACTATAGGAAATTTCAATGAGTCTGACAGACAAGAGTTTCTTCGCCTTCTTGCTCGTTGTATGAAGCCGGAAGACAGGGCCCTTATAGGGTTTGACATGATTAAACCGCGAGAGACACTTGAAGCAGCATACAATGATTCTCAAGGGGTCACTTCTGCATTTAATAAAAATGTGCTGAATGTTTTAAACCGTGAATTAAATGCTGAATTTGATCCGGCTCGGTTTGCCCATGTAGCATATTATAACGAAGCAAGGGGAAGGGTTGAGATGCACCTCCAGGCAAAGCAGGATATGGAGGTCAATGTAAATGACCTGGAACTTACCGTCGAGTTTAATAAAGATGAGACTATTCATACTGAGATTTGCAGTAAGTTCAGCAGAGAAGATATCCTGAAGATGTCAGCTGACGCCGGTCTGGAAATCAAGCAGTGGTTCTTTGACTCAAAGGGATGGTTTTCACTGGCAGAGCTTGTGCTGATTGATTGAAACCATACATAATAGATGTAAGCTTAGTCTGATAAAGTTTATGATTACTGCGATATAAAGGGGAATAAATGATATGAGTGCTTCTGATGTTTATCTGGCCAATACGGGTAATGCATATAAAGGCGCATCTGAAGCGCTTGATACGCTGGGGTTTAGTGTTAGAGGGAAGCGTGTTTATATTAAGCCTAACCTTACCGGGGGGCGGCCTGCGAATGAGGGCATGACATCGGACATCGGTATTGTCAGGGCAGTCCTTGAGCGGCTGCATGATTGTCCGCAGATCACAATTGGTGAATCCTGCAGCGATACGACCACTGCCTTTGATACCCTTGGTTATCGTCAGCTTGCTGAGGAATTCCCGAATGTGCAGCTTGAGGACATAAGGACATCAGAAATAGTGTGGAAACCCGTTCCCAAGCCTTACCACACTAAGGAGATGCCTTTTAACGCAAATGTCTTCAAGCATGATTATGTTATTAATATAGCCAAGATGAAAACACACTCTCTTGCCGGTGTTACATTGTGCATGAAAAATATATTTGGATTTGTGCCCACCCGTAAGCAGAAACTCATGTATCACCCATTTATCAAAAAAGCTGTTCTGGATATGAACCAGATTGTGAGAAGCGATTTCTGCCTGGTAGACGGCGTATTCGGTAATGAATATGATGAGGTACAGAGTACGCCAAAGTATACGGGAGCTGTTATAGCCGGGGAAAATATGCTGGCAGTGGATTTGATTGCAGCAGAGATAATGGGGATTAATCTTAATACAATTGATACCTATGTAAATGCTTTCGAACTGTGGGGAGAGCCGGTGGTAAATCTATTAGGTGATGATATGAGAGAAGTGCAGACAAGCTACCGGCAGGGCTGTCTCTTTACAACAAGAATCAGATATTTAAAAGAAACAACCGCCAGCCTTTTATATCGAGCAGTGAATCGACACTAACTGTCTTGAACTTCTCCTCTGTATTGAGAACATTCAATTATTAATAATTGAATGTTGAAGGTTTGACCCCATTCCTTTCTGGCTTAAAAAGGTTGCTTATGCTCGTTCATGACCATCAAATGGTTAGATCGATACTAAATAAGTTCTTTGCGATACTTTTTAACCATATTTCAGCTGCATCTCTTTTTCTAAAGATGTTTGTATGCCATTCAAATCCCTCTATATCGACTATGACTTTCCACATTTTGCCTAGTCCTAACATTAAGTCCTGATCTGCAACAATAGCTAACACATTATTTCCGGCAATTGATTTCATTTCTTTACCCAATTCGGCAATTTGTTTTAATTCTTCTGTTGATATTTCTATTGCATCGGCTCCAGAGAAATCACCCAGGAAATATTTTTTCTTTTTAAGGAATTCAATATTTGATAATTGTTTTTTGTCGGCTTCAATAATCTCTTTTCCGGTTAAAGTACCTTTCGCGATATACAGGACCCCGATAGCATTATCCATATATTTCATCTCAATTGGCATGGTTTACTCCTTATATCTAAAAGTATATTAGACAGAATCTGCCTAATTATTTATTCCCACATTCTTTCTGCCTATTGTTAATTATATTCTAATCAGATAGATCTTGAACTTCAATGATTCATACAGGTAAAGATGCGACCCCACGCACGTGTTTTCACTTAACTTCTGAATAACTTGAAGCGATCAAAAAACTCGCTTCTATTAAGATTTAGAGCTTGTTCAATACTTTCAGGTGGGATGTTATCAATAAATTGTTTCCTCCCCTTCTCTGTTAGTCTTTCGGGGTTTTTGATAGCATCCCAAATAATAAATGCATCCCGGATATCATTGTGTCTGATTCCGAGTAACTCCAGGCCGAGGATAGAGAATAGAATGAAAACTTCAGTTGATGATTCATCAAATTCAATTAAATGGTCTGGGTCTTTTTCAGCATGTTTGAGGAAATTATAATTCTTTTTAAGGAGATTAACCATTTCGTGGCGGTATTCATCTTTAACAACAAGGCTATCATAAAGAAGGTCTCTGTGCCCTTTCTTTTTGTTTATATCATGAATTATTTGATATGCCGAACATGCTAATGTATGAATAGAAATAATGTCACTATTTGTAAACCATAATGAAATAGCAGTGTCAAGTTGTCGAGTCGCCGCTTCAAGTTTGGAGATAAGTTTATCTGACATTTATATTACTCACCTAAATATTAATAGAAGAAGTTCCGGTTTTCTGACATTATTGATATATGGGGGACAAATAGCCATGTCCTGGAAAAGTATATCCCATTTTTTCCGCATAGGGCAAGACAATTCTTCTGTATTTACGTTTGCTATCTGCAATTCTTAATAAGATGTAGGTTTATTTATAAGAGGGGAATATAAATGAAATCCAGACTGATTCAACCAAATTGACAATAGCGAATTTTCAATAAAATGTATTCTCTCTTAATATCGCTGGGAATGCGTTTAGTCAGGTTACCTACGCTGACAAAAACAATAAGAGACTCAATCCAATGACTATAACAGTAATGATTGTGATCGTAGTTAAAAATTTCAGGGAGTATTTACTCACAGGCTGATCGATATTTTTGGGCCTGATTCCCATGCTGATAATCAGTACCCCGATAAATCCTGAGATTGCGTTGAGCTGTACATCTTTGTAATCGCCTACTCTCGACGGGATAATCCATTGAATTAATTCATCAACTGTGCCTGCCAGGGAAACAATCAGTATTGTAGCAGCATATACTGTCCAATCCCGAATTCTATGGCTGAGGGCCCGAAAGACCAGAAATGATAATCCTCCATATTCAATTATATGCACCGCCTCCTCTGGATGCTTCCGGAGCGATAATGCGTAGTAGATTAATATGGAGCCGCAGATTATTAACCAGATGTACTGAGAATTATTTCTTACTTCAAGTTTTGTGATCAGCAGGTAGCATATGATGAGCAGGCAGGCAACAATTGTGGTAATCACCAGATATGTAAAAAACTCCGGTCCAAAATGTGCATAAATAGATTTTTGAGCACTTCTGGCAACAGGTATAGTCGAATAAATTGCGGCGATGCCTGCTATGACCCAAAGCCACAACATTAAATCCCATGAATCCTGTTTGCTGTTAGTAGCGTTATTGTCTTCCATTACTATTGTCCTGAGTTTCTGTATTTGTTGTTATTATTGCCCATTAAGTGATATCCCGTTCTCTGCATGATTTTACATGAAGTTGGCACTCACGGCCTGCCCCAGAGAAATCCCTCCATCGTTGGGAGGGACCAGCTGGTGCACAAGTGTAGAAAAACCATTTTCTTCCAGTTTCCGGACAGCACACTCCATGAGAATTGAATTTTGAAAAACTCCGCCTGTCAACGCAACTTGTGATATGCCCGTTTCTTTCCGTAACTGAACTGAGGCGTCCACGATAATATTAACGATTGTATTATGGAACCTTCTAGCTATAACAGGTCCGGGGACTCCTGCTTTAAGATCGTCAACAATCCCGTCGATTACCGGCAGCTGATAGATCATATGGTTTGATATAACGAATGGGTACGCACCAGTATCAGCGGACTTGCCGGCCAGCTGCTCCAGGGCAATTGCAGCCTGTGCATGATAGGATATTTTGTGGTGCAGTCCGATGATTGAAGCAACAGCATCAAACAGCCGCCCCATGCTTGTAGTAAGAGGGCAGTTAATGCTTTTTTTAATTATTTCGATCAGAAGATCTCTTTCGTTGTCCTGAAAAGGAGTGAACTGCAAATTGTATGTTTTTTCACCGAAAGTATCATATAAAAGTGACAACGCGGTCCTGCATGGTTCCTTGACGGCTTTGTCGCCTCCGGGAAGTCTGTAGGGTCTTAAATGCAGGGCCCTTCTGAAACCCATATATGAGGCGATCATGACTTCACCTCCCCAAATTGTTTTGTCAGTCCCGTATCCTGTTCCGTCAAAAGCAAAACCTATTACTTCATCTTTCGGCGACAGACCGTTTTCAGCCATGCAGGACAGTATATGTGCGAAATGATGCTGAATTTTAACAAGCCTGTCGGGATATTTCTTTTCACCATATTTAGTACTGTTGTATCCAGGGTGCATATCACCAACAACAATCTCAGGGGTTACATCAACAATAGAAAGAAGGTCATTTATTGTTTCTTCATAGAACTCCATGGCAAGCGGCGTATCAAGGTCTCCTATATGCTGTGAAAGATATACTTTGTTATCAACTCCGACTGCTATCGTGTTGTTCATATATGGGCCAAGCGCAAGGACCGGCTTGTCCAGTTTGAAAGGAAGAATGACCGGCACAGGAGCATAACCGCGTGAACGCCTGACAGGAATTTGCCTGTCTGCAGCGATTCTGACAACAGAGTCGTCGCACCTTCTGACAATGCCCCGGTTGTGGATCAGGAGAAAGTCTGCTATACCGGAAAGACGTGCAAATGCATCTTTTTCGTCAATTACAATTGGGTCATCCGTTAAATTCGCGCTTGTTGCGACAACAGGCTTTTTCAATTTTTTCAGCATTATGTGATGCAGAGGAGTATATGGGAGAAAAACACCTACCGTATTATTTCCGGGAGAAACAGACTCAGCCAGGCTGAATGAGTCAAGTTTATTCACTATAACAATTGGTTTTTCAACGGATGTTAAGGCGCGCTCCTCCAGCATATTGATCCGGACTTCCTTGCCGGCTGTATAGAGATCCGGAAACATAACAGCCATTGGTTTTTCATCACGGTTTTTCCTCTCCCTCAACCTCACAACGGCCTCTTCATTAGTTGCATCACAGACCAGGTGGTAGCCGCCCAGTCCTTTCACCCCGATGACATTCCCCGCGTGAATAAGGTTGATTGCTCTTTCAAGAGCATCCTCCTTTGAGCAAAGCAGGTTCCCTTCCAGATCATAAAGAGATATAAAGGGACCGCAAATATTGCATGCGTTGGGCTGGGCGTGAAATCTTCTGCTTCCCGACTCATTATACTCACTCTGGCAGTCATGGCACATAACAAACTTATTCATGGACGTGTTTTTTCTGTCATATGGGAGGTCTTCAATTATTGTGAATCTTGGACCGCAATCAGTGCAGTTTGTGAAGAGATACATGAACCGCCTGTCCTGGGGGTCTGTTATTTCAGATGAACACTCTTCGCAGACAGATATATCAGGGAGTATTGAAATGTTTTTGAAGCCGTCTTCAAGACTGTCTCTGATTTCAAAATTATCGAATCCGGAGTCATTAAGGAAGTTGTGTTGCAGGCTGAAAAATTTTGATATATCGGGCTTGTCGCTGTCTACTCTCACCAGGAAATTGTCGAGCTCCCGCTTTTCCCCTTCAACTTCGATTGAAACTCCCGAATTGTTATTCAGTACATATCCCTTTAACCCAAGTTCCTTTGCCAGTCTGTAAACAAACGGCCTGAACCCCACCCCCTGAACAAGACCTGATATGTGAAGTTTCAATCGCATTGACTATATATTGTATCGGATTTCAGCCGTCTAATGGTAGCCGCAGTCTTTTGTACAGGCTTATTTGATCTGTGTAATATCGAATTACGGCAGGTTAATGCTTCTTGTATTTTTTAATAAGATCATATGCTGCATTCAGGTCAAGGGTCAATTCTTTGGCCTTTGCCTGCAGTTCTTCGCTAAGGTGACTGACTTTATCGGGATGTGATTTGATCATTTTGTCTTTATATGCCTTGGATATGTCGCTTAAAGAAGCATTTGGGTTGACTCCAAGCATGCGACATGCTCTGTCCAGAGTAAGCGGCCCGCTAGATGAATTGTCCGATGATTGATAATATGATTGAGACTGTCCGGAGGACTGGTTGTTCTGTTGCTGC
>PIVU01000382.1 GCA_003354025.1 Nitrospirota bacterium | reverse complement strand
TGATTATATGCCAAGGCGGCTTTAGAGTGTCTATATTACCAAGCGCCGTAGCTACTTACCAACACAGCCCACTTACGTCCCAGGGGAGGTGAAGTGAAGTCGTACTTTTACTCACCCATACTCTTTCGCCGCGTATGTTAAATAATCCCTTATTGAATTGTGTCTTTTCAATTTGATTTCTAGGATCTCAATGATATCTTCTGCTTCTTTGACCCATCTGTTTTTGCTTCTTATACGTTTTCTCTTTATTTCGTTTTCTTTTCGTGAGAAATAATATCTTTCGTCACCGTTGAGAATTCGTTTATTCGGTGCTGCTTTATTAAGTCTTTCATATATTTTCGTGATCCTCATATTTAGCTGCTGATGCGTTCGTTCGTTGTGCTGCGATTGTTCTTTGTTGTGTAATTGTATATTTCTCTCGAACCACATATTCCTAATCATGTCCTGGATTTGTATGATTAATCGTGCTACCCAAATTGATGCTTTATTCTTTTTTCCTTGTTCTCTGTAATATATATGCTGTAGAGTTGTCCACCTCCTGGACCACCATCCTCCTACAAATGCTCGTTGTCCCAACTCGAATTGTTGTTTTGCTGCTGCTTTTACCATGTTGTCGTTACATCCCTCTAGATCCAGATCTGTGCCATTCCTGAATGCTTTGATTACTGCTACTACTCCTTTTGTCATTTCTGCTGACGTATTTTTCTTCATCCATTCTTTAATCTCTTTCATTTTTTCATCATATACCTCTTGAATATCCTTGTTCTTGCATTTTAATAAATGATCGGTATCCTCCTGTTCCTCACAGCATGGGCATTTGTCATCCGTTGCATGTTTTCGTCGGTGCATATTTTTACGTACCCCGCCAATTCGACTGTTGTATTTCGTCATCCACGTCTGAACCCAGTCTTCATTCATTCTATTAACTTTTTTAAAAACTTCCCAATTTACTTGTTCTTGTTGCTCTTTTGTAATCGAAAATTTTTTTCTCCAATATTCCTGCATCTCTCGTTCATGGATTGTATTGCGTATACGCTTTTCGATATCTCCTACAATTCGCTTGCCATTTTGTTTTAGTTCCCACGGTGCCCCTATTATTACTCGCTGATCGACCGGTCTGTTTACTTCCATTTCTATCGCCGCGTACCTATCTGCATCGACATTTCCTTGTGCGATAATGTCGAGCTCCTCATATGCTGTATTTTTGTCCTGATGCCCTCGAATATGTTGGGCCTTCCACTTTATTGGGGATTGTGATAGATGGTATCTGATTAGACAGACCAAGTCGTATGATGCCCACCGTGGGTTAGGGTGCTTCCATCCGAACGCCGCACTCAATGCCCCTTTATTGTCACAATACATCGTGCAAAGCCCTTCAGTTACGTTGTGATTCGTACATATTTTGTTCGTGTAACAGATGCTTGAAAGTATACCTCCCAATTCTCCTCGATATGAATTTTGGTCCTGTGGCTCTCCTGGTACCGTGTTTGATCCGTGAATATTTTTATTTGGAAGCACAACGAATGCTGATGTGCTTCGTCCTTCTTTGCATGACCCATCTGATACGATTTGTCCTTGTCCTTTGCTTATATCGTTGATGAAAATTTGCTCTTCATGATTGTTTCCCGCAATTCTTGGTAGTATCCATCCCGTTGTATGGTGATCTTCTTCATCTGCTTCTAGCTCTGAGTAGTCCCCTATGTTCGTTATTATTGCGTTATTATCTTCTATAGTGACGGAACAGGGGTGGGTATCTTCTGGCAATTTGCTTAATTCCTGACCTTGATTTGAATAAATAATATTTCTTGTTCTTGTATGTACTCTTTTCCATTCTTTCCATGCATTTCCGTTGAGTTTTTGGTATAATGTACTTGCGCAGCTTGTAACATTCCAACCTGCTAGGTTTTTACATTGCTCATCCCATGCGAATCCCGTATCTTGATCAGTCTCAAGTGTTGCTCTGGTTACTCCCATGATAATTTTGATTGTTGTTTGCCATAGTTCCTTTTCGGTGTGTGTTGGCTCTGGTATTGCGGGCCAGCTGTACGCATGTGTTGATGGTGATGTGCAATTTCGATACTTAGAAACTTGATATATGTCGTACGA
>PIVU01000148.1 GCA_003354025.1 Nitrospirota bacterium | reverse complement strand
GCATACTTCGAATGACATTTAACACAGCTTTCATTAAGCTTATAAAAAAGCTGTGTGACCTGTTCAAGGTCATGATCCATAGCTGCCCTTGAAAGCGTGAGTGCGTACTCATAAAAATCACTGTCCATGACCCTGTATCCTTCAGGAACAGATTTATAGAATTTGTCCAACTGCTTCTTAGTGAGTTTTTTCTTCATTATATAAGTCATGTTCATTTTTTTTGCAATTTCAGCAATTTCATTCCATTTGCCGGCAGGTAAAGCTATTGCCATACTGGTCAGACCATTCTGAATAGCATTCATTTCTGCCGAAAGAATTCTTCGTGTTTTTTTTGACAGTTGGATTCCGGGATCTTCTCCTTCAATCGCATGTACACTGTGCAGGATATTGTTTGCGCATAGAACCAGAAAACTCATAATAGTTACTGCCAACAATATCCTCTTCATTATAATCCTCCCCAAAATACTGCTTAGATCATCTTTCAAATATCATCCCATTATATACCACTTATAAGAATTAAAATGTTACTATTTACGGTATATAAGAACAGGGTAAACTTACCCCTTCATAATTAATATGAATAACTCAAATGACATTTTACACACCTATCTCAATGATTACTGGGAGTATGTATTAAAGACCAGCCCGACATTCGCAACGTATATCGGAGACCACAGATATAATAATCTTCTGGAGGACCTTTCCGAAAGCTCAGTAATAAAGCAGATTGAATATTTCAAAGAGCTTCTCACAAAAATCATTAATATCAATGAGTCTGAATTAAGCAGTGAGAACAGGCTTAACCATAAACTCCTCAGTAACACGCTCAACAACCATATCAGCTTTTACAAATATAAGACCCATTACCTTCCTTTAAACCATCTAAGCGGACCTCATATTGACTTCCCGCAGATTATCGAATATCATCCCTTCAATACACTGAAGGACTTCAAAGATTACATATCCCGTCTACATGCATTCCCATTGCAGGTTGACCAGCTAATTGAAACTCTGCAGTCGGGAATAAACCGTAATATTACATCATTCGGAAAATCAATAGAGCATGTTCTAAACCAGGTCGAGGCATTTACTCAGTTCAAAGATAGCAATCATCCTCTAAATACACCAGTCAGCAAGATACCTGACAGTATGCCCGAGAGCAATAAACAGGAAATTACCGCTTCTATTAATAATGCAATAACATCCTTTGTGACTCCTGCTTACAAAAAGCTGCACAGTTATCTCAGTAACACATATTTTCAGCATTGCCGCAGGCATGAAGGTATCTGGTCCCTGCCTGAGGGCGCAGACTTATATAATTTCTATGTCCGCTATCATACAACCACAGATCTTACTCCACAGGAAATACATGAAATCGGGTTAAATGAGATCCTCAGAATTCAGAGTGATATCAGAGATATCATGAATGAGGTCGGGTTTTCCGGAGACATTAGAGCGTTTGCCGGTCATGTTAAACAAATCAAAGAGCTAAGCCCGGGAAGCAGTGATGAAATCATGATCAGCTACAGGGAAATCCTTTCAAAAATGGACCAAAAGCTTCCCGATTATTTTGGGAAACTTCCTATAGCAGAGTACGATATTAAGAAAATTGAGGAATACAGGGAGCAGGCTGCCCCTGCGGCATATTACTATCCGCCTCCCAGTGACTTTTCACGGCCCGGTTATTTTTATGTAAATACATACAAGCCGGAGGACCGTCCTGTTTACGGCATGGAAGCTTTAGCATATCACGAAGCCGTGCCAGGCCATCATCTTCAAATTGCTATTATGCAGGAGCTGCAGGGAATCCCCGAGTTTAGAAGATACGAAGGCTCAACCGCATTTATCGAGGGATGGGCGCTATATGCTGAATTCCTGGCAAAGGAAATGGGATTTTATCAGGATGTGTACTCCGAATACGGCAGGCTTACAAATGAAATATGGAGGGCCGCCCGACTGGTCGTAGATACAGGCATTCACTTTTTAAAATGGACCCGTGACGATGCGGTTCAGTACTGCATGAATAACACAGGTCTGGAACAGCATGAAATAGAAGTCGAGATAGACCGTTACATTGCAATGCCTGCACAGGCAATTTCATACAAGATAGGCGAATTAAAAATTCTGCAGCTCAGAGACAAATCATCACAGAAACTCGGAGCCCGATTTAATTTAAAGCAATTTCATGATCTTCTGCTGCAGAACGGCGCCCTTCCCCTTTATATCTTGGAAGCTGTTATCAATGACTGGCTCGAGACTGACCAGTAAATTTCAGCTGATTTTTCAAGACAAATTTCCCGGCATCAGAGAGGTATCAGTTCTTCTAATGAACCATATAATAATTTTTAATTTGTATAACAGAGTTGTTGTATGCGATGATGATATTAAGCATTACCTGATACAAATGGAACATTAAAGGCATAGTAAATTACCTGCCTTGTCCGTGATAAGATAATTAACTTATTCCGACCATTTTTTATTGGGGAGCTGGCTTTAAGTAAGCAATAGAGTCCCTCTGGACATAAGCTATCTTACTTACAAGGTTCCCACTTATTGCAAAAGGAATTAAAGTACTTTTCTACACGGCAAGGCGGGATTCTTTATTATTAATAAAGATATTTCAGCAGCATATATTATTGATCAGCCCTGATGTGTGAATACTGCGGAACAAACCTGATTCGTCAGCATCGTAAATTATGGATGAAGATTCTGTTCTTCTCAAGATTGTTCAAGTGTCCTCACTGCAATAATTACTATCTGCGTTTTATGGGCTTACGTATAAAGTATAGGAAATAATTACGGGGAATTTGACAGGCATGTGTCATCAGTCTTTTACACCTATTAAAGCAGTTACTTTTCTTTAGTTCTCTTTAGTTTTATTTTCTGATAATTATTCCTTAAAATTAGCTCTTTTTCGTCAAGCTGCACAATGTCATAAAAATAGGTATTCCCTTCATAGTAACCTGAATTCATCATTATTTTAAGATGCTTCTCATCGATAAAAACATACTTACCCTTTGATTGGATCGCATAGTTCCGGGCTTCCCACGGACCTATTACTGTGCCCCCTCCCTTAAACCAGAATGAGCTTGGACCTCCTCCAATCATCCTGCCGGCAAGCGACCACTTCCCTTTAATAATACGTTCATTGCCAGATGAGCAGGCTAGAAATAGCAGAGTTAAAACAATACAGCATAATTTTGCAAACTTTATTTTCAATGCACTCCCGTTACAATTTAGTTTTAAATCTATAACTATCCGTCAGAAAATTAGAATCATTGACATTAAAGGCATAAAAGCAGAGTACAATCAATGAATTAACTAGTACTATTAGCCTAGTAGTTATCATAAGCAACAGAGGTATAATTTTCAAGGGAAGCATCATGATTTTTTCATAATAAAGGATGGGTTATACTGATTTCCAGAGATCATACTCAATCTGATCTTATCTGCATTGACCATAGTATTATTAATGTATGCAGGAATTTCATTAGTATATTGCCGGATTTCTGCACACCTCTGCGTTATATCACATTGAATCTTGTCAGGGATTAGTCAATTAACATTATTTCTTCATACGTTACCTTCTAGCATTGTTATTGCATAACAATATTATAGAAATTAGATGAAGGGATACTAATGAAATGAAAAAGCTAAACTGCTGGGAAATCACTAAATGTGGTAGAGAGCCGGGCGGAAGTCAAGTCAAAGAGCGGGGAGTCTGTACAGCATCCATTGATACATCCAGCAATGGAACAAATGAGGGTGTCAACGGTGGCAGAATTTGCTGGTCCGTTGCAGGAACACTATCAGGAAAAGAAGCATGCGGGCATTATGCAAAAGAAAAGCCTTCATGCATGTCATGTGAAGTTTACAATCAGATCAAATCAGAAGAAGGTGCTAACTTCAGTTTTACAAAAATAACACTACAATCTACCTCACCAGTTCTTCACAGGATACTTCTGTACAACATGGCAAGATATGAAATGCAGCAGGCAGGGTCTGATGACTAATATTTGAGTACTTTTATAAAACAAGGGCGAGTTAACCTCGCCCCTGTATTAATTGATATTTCCATAGGCAACACCATCAAACTACTACCACCGAATCATCAGCTCCGAAATCATTTGCTACATATTTATCAGCACTCCAGTCGTTTTCCCATCGATCATCATCTATAAGATATTTATACCTGTACTCTCTGTTACTCTGCAGCTCAATAGTCACCAAATAGTCCCCTCGGGTGACCTGTTTCATAGGCGTTTTTGCAGTATTCCAGTCATTAAAATCTCCCACAATTGTAATCTTTCTGGCGTCAGATGCTGCTTCAATAGGCAATCTGAATGTAACTTTACACTTGGACCCGCCATTAAAAAACTGTTTCGTATATCCGGTCTTTCTTGGCTTTTTTGAGGATTTTCGTTTCTTTTTCAAACCAGTCACTTCACTCCTTGACAGATTCTCCACACCATCATCAATATCATTAAGAGACGGCTGAAATCTTTCAATCGAAATATTACTAAAAGACTTCACGCAATTAAGTAATTGAACCTTTTGGATTTCGGGAATATCTTTTATTTTCACGCCAGCCCGGCATTTTCCATCACTCTGTCTTTTCCACACAACACTGCCTGCAAGTGAAATAGCACTGCTTTCCTGAGGGAATTTAAGGTTCATTTCAAGGGTTTCATATTTAATGAATGAGAAATTTTCAGCCTCGATTGAAAGCCCACTGCAAGAGATATTTTTCATTAGACCAACAGTGTATTCGGTAGCTCCATAGGTTGGCCTGAAGGATACAGCCAGTGGAAGATTAAACCTCTCAAACTTCCTTTTACAATCCAGCATTGCTTTCTCCTTTCGTGCAGATATTATTGTTAACAGTTAATTTTCATATATTCACTTTATAAAATATTCTCCACTTGCCGCTCGAAACAGGATATGTCCAGTCCCTAACTAAAGAATACAGAGAGAATTCAATATGTCAACCGCATACAATCAATATTAATCTGGAAGCATTTACTGATAATCAATATTTATTTCTACTCTTGAGGCTTATATATATTACTCAATTCCTTTGAGAGTGACAATATTTTTTTTCAGGAAGAGATATGGGTTCAGGTAAATAGTAAACAGGGCATAAGGTAAAGCTGCTATTTCTGTTTAATTTCAAGGAGATTCCCGGTAAAGTCTTTGAGGAAATATACGGTCTTGTCCGCTGTTTTACCAATAATAAGCTCCACGCCCGCCTCAGCAGCTTTATTAATAAGCTGCGGAAGGTCATCAAGGAAAAGCCCGATATGAGCAATATCAGGAAGAGGTCTCTTTTCAGAATCAGGACAGATAAAAACCTCAATTTTCAACTCATCCTTTTCAAAAACCATTATCTTAATCTCACTGGAATAATTAAATAACTGCTCTGACAGCTCCTTTGGAAGCATGGCTTCTTTCGTTTTTTCAAGTCCGAGAAAGTCGCCGTAAAACCTTTCAGCCTTCTCTTTATTTTCATTAACAATTCCGACGTGATTTAAGATCATTAGATATTTTACATAATTGCCAGGAATATTTAAATGGATTTCGACAATTACCTAATCCCTTCTTTTCGATCTTATTTCTTTAAACCTGATACGAATATCAGTCCCTTGGTTTCTATTGTGTTCAATAGTGCCAAACAGCTGTTTCTCAGTCAAATTGGTTACTAACTGAAGCCCAAGGGTCTAATAAGTGTTAGGTGCTTTTTATATTTACAACCTTGCTCAAAGTTTTGAAATGGGAGTCCAATGAATAAATTTCACAATCATTTTGCTTTGCGTTCTGAGCTATTATTAAATCTGGTATCCCAATCCCGTTAATGCCTTTCTTCAAGCATTTAATCTGATATTCTATGATCTCACCCCAGTGAATCTGGAGTTGTAGATTACTTATACTCTTGAGCAGTTCAATAATTTTATTTTGTTTTCTGACTTTCAAAAAGGGTATTAGCTCTGCGAGAATCAAGTCATTGGTAACTACTATATTTTCATCTATTAGTATATCAAGCCTATGATGGTCGTCCCCGCTCCTGAAATAGTCTATCCAAATAGACGTATCAACTATTACCGACATTTACGGCCTCTAACTATATCCATGTCAATATCCAAATCTACTTTTCCTTTGAATTTCTTTAATCCGGAAATTTTCGATTTCCTTATTAATTCTTCAAGTGCCGTAATTATAACTTTGGTTTTTGTTGATATGTGAGTAGTTTTCATTGCCTCATCAAGCAAGTGCTCAGGTAAATCTAATGTTGTTCTCATAATAAACCTCCATATGCATTAAATTAACATTTTATGCATACGATGTCAATTACATTTTATCACCTAGCCAATCTCGAAGTATTTCCCATTTCACTGTCTGTAGGGTCGGCAGGCGGTAATATTAAGAATAATGGCATTTATGGGTGAAGTATTTCCGGAATCAGTGGAAGATCCCCAGCAGGATGCTTCGTCTAACGGATAACCGTGCCGTCCCGGTCTTCACGTATCGAATGAGAATATTCGTTATATTGTAACGAAAGTAAGCATAGATCGGAAGACATAAGAAAACGGGATTTCCGTTCCGGCTGTAAGCCTTACCTCCTGATCCAGCAGGATTCCTGCGTATTGAGACCGGCAGAGTATGGCTTGAAATATAACAATTTTGTACAAATATAAAGATTATTTTTTATGTCAGATTAATTATTTACTTGACAACGTGGGAAGTAGCTATGATGTCTGACGAGTGCCTGTATGATGTTTACAGGCTGAAAACCATTTTGCATACCTAAATCTAATCAAAAGCAATTCGATACCGCTGGTACTCGTTCATGACCATCAATTTGATACTAATAAAGACCCCCTCTTCATCACGCCGGAATACGGTATGATGAAGTAACCAAAAACTTTATTTCAAGGAGGTCTTTATGAGATTTTACAGCAAGCAACACAAACATTATTGTGGGGTCGATCTCCACGCTAAGACCATGTATTTATGTATTATTGATCAGGAGGCGAGGATAGTCAAGCAAAAAAACATCAAGTCTAATCCGGCTGCATTTCTCAAAGCAATCGATAAGTACCGAGATGATCTTGTTGTATCTGCAGAATGCATGTTCACCTGGTACTGGCTGGCTGATCTGTGTGCGGAGCAGAATATAACATTTATATTGGGACATGCTTTGTATATGAAAGCCATTCATGGAGGCAAGGCAAAGAATGACAGAATCGATGCTCATAAGATTGCTTATCTTTTACGCGGAGGCACTATTCCTATGGCTTATGTCTATCCACCGAAGATGCGGGCTACGCGTGATCTAATGAGAAGAAGGAATCATTTAATGAGAAAAAGATCTGAACTTCTTGCTCATGTTCAGAATACAAATCACCAGTACAATCTCCCTCCTTTGGAGAAAAATATTCGTTACAAGGGTAACCGTGAAGGTATCAGTGAGCACTTCAGGGATGAATGTGTTCAAATGAGTATGGACGTGAACCTTTCTCTTATTGACCACTATAGCGGATTGTTGAGCAAGCTTGAGTATTACATCACCAAAAAAGCAAAGATCCATGACGGGGACTCTTTATTCCGGATTAAATCAATTCCCGGTATCGGTGAAACTCTC
Source organism: Nitrospirota bacterium (assembly GCA_003354025.1). Lineage (GTDB taxonomy): Bacteria > Nitrospirota > Thermodesulfovibrionia > UBA6902 > UBA6902 > Glo-13. Next base: position 977 of record PIVU01000148.1, on the reverse strand, counting down.
AGCCTGATTATCCTGTATGAGATTCATACTATAAAAAGATTTCCCAGGGTGCAGGACTTTGTTTCATACTCAAGACTGGTGAAGCCGGCAAAGGAATCCGCAGGAAAACTCTATGGGCATTCAGGAGGGAAGATCGGCAATGCTCATTTGAAATGGGCTTTCTCAGAGGCAGCCGTACTGATGCTCAGAGAAATTCCTGAAGTCAAAAAGTACAAAGAGAAGCTTGAGAGAAAACATGGAAAGGGTAAGGCACTGTCTATTGTAGCTCATAAAATAGGCAGAGCAATTTATTACATGCTGAGGAGGAAAGAGGTATTTAACATAGAACAGTTTCTGAATAAGAAATAGGATACAGGCCGGGCAAGCCTGAAATATAACTGGTGCGACTATGGGCAGAGCCAGCTTGATGAATGCTCTTAAGTACTATTCGTCTATGGCACAGACTGTTTAAAAGAGTATCATGGATCATATGCCCTGCACCTGTGGTTTTGATTGGACGCTCGGCCTATAAAGCCGAATTAAGCGGTGTGCAACATCCGCTTCAATGAGACTCATGCCCTTTGGGTACAAAATTACATATACGGCGATACGTTTTAAATCATGAACCTACATACCGGTTCATGTCATGTTCTGCCCCTTACCCGATCCCGGATATAACTAGAGATAGCTCAAGCTATCATCCATACACTTTGAATAGGACGGCACAAGGGCACGGATTAATTTCTAGGTCGCAGGGGAAAAAGGGTAACGCCTTCTCTGCTGTCGTCAGTTGTGCTTTTCTTCTATTAAGAAATGCGCATGCTGGCTATTGAACCTCTATAAGTGTTTGGTGCAGCAACATGTTCTGCGCCAGCTTTTGAAACTAAGTCAGAGCATACTTCTTCCGTACTCGTATCGCTGGCTTATTGACGAATTATCTCCGATAATCCGTTTCGGGGAGTCTTTGTGCTTGACTAACGGGGGTCTAATAAGTGTTA
>PIVU01000381.1 GCA_003354025.1 Nitrospirota bacterium | reverse complement strand
TAATTGCTTTCATGAGTAGATACCTTAAATAATAGTTTTTGAATAAAGGTAAACAATTTTAACATGTCTTTCTGTTTTCATTCGAGTTTGAATTCTTAATGTTATAGTGGGTAGTGTTAGCCATATTTGATGAATGAAGACAAGACACCTCCATTTACTTCGTTATTCGTCATTGATTTATTAGAGAAGGGGCTCTGCCCCTGGCCCCATGGGTGTTAACTTAAGCATTCGAAAAAAATAAGCGGGTCGAGTGATTATCTTTTTTTATTGTAAAAACCGATAGCAACATATATGCTATCGGCATAAGGAGGACATTAACATGAACCCACAGAACAAAATAATGCAGTTAAAGCAAAAGCTTATGAAGCTTGGTCCAGTTCTTCCAGGAAGCATAAGCAAACAGTGGAATGTCTGCGGAACGCCAAGCTGTAAATGCAAAGACTCCAAAAAACCCAAAAAGCACGGGCCCTATTATCAGCTCAGCTTCAGTGTAGGAGGGAGAAGCTCATCAATGTTTATCAAGAAAGAAGATATATCCGAAGTGCGCAAAAGGTTGCGGAACTATCAGGAATTTAAAAAGCTGACTACGGAATTAGTACGAGCCCATGTGGACTTAATCCGTTCCAGTGGGTTTCAGGAGGGGCAATATGACAGATGAACTTTTGGCAGTCTTTAAAAAAAACACTTGCTCAGTGGGCACGGCAGACCGGCTTTATTCAGCGCAAGAAGATTTTACAGGCTTTCGATTTTTTGGCGCTTATGACAGTAGGACAGTTGGGGATGAAGCATCCCTCACTGGCAGGTATGGTTGAGGCCATCAAAAATGGAATGAGCAGGGAAGGCATGCACCGCAGATTTTCAGATGCAGCCGTTGCATTCATGAAAAAATGTGCTCAGTTTATTCTTGCTCAGAAAGCCTCCTCAATGATTCCTCTTCAGACAAAACTACTTCAACATTTCAATCGCCTTCTGATCTTTGACAGTACAGGCTGGGATATAAATCCAAGACTGAAGGATGTTCTTCCTGGCTCGGGAGGTGGGGCATCTACTGCAAACTGCAAATTGCAGGTTTGTTACGAGTACAAAACAGGAGAACTAAATTTCTTTGATATGCAACCGGGAATTGTATCTGATAATGCCTACACATCACAGTTGTCCAGTCATATGCAGGTGGATGACTTATTGCTCATTGACCTCGGCTATTTCAAGATGAAGACTTTTCACCAGATAGCCTCCACAGGGGCATTTTTCCTCTCTCGCCTACTTCTTAGCACAAAGCTGATTTCTGCGGAGACACTCAAACCTATTGACCTGCCTGGCGTATTAAAAAAGGTGAAACAGGACATATATCAAATGCATGTGATTATGGGTGCCCACAAAAAAACGCAGGTGCCATGCAGACTTGTCTGCATGAGAGTCAGTCAGGATATTGCAAACGAACGCCGGAGAAAGTTGAAGAGAAAATCTAGGCAGAGGGGAAATACCATAAGTCAGTATCATTTAATCTTAGCGGACTGGACGTTAATGGTAACCAATGTGCCTACAGAGTGGCTGCCTTCAGAGATGGTCAGGTCTTTGTATACCTTGAGATGGCAAATCGAATTGCTGTTTAAGCAGATCAAGTCGGTCTTGTGCATTCATAAGTCCAATACAGGCAGAATAAACAGACTGCGCTGCGAAATATACGGCAAGCTAATCATGGCAGTAATGATCTACCGTACTCATGCTGATATAAATGTAAGGTTGTGGAACACTCAGCGCATGGAACTCAGCATGGAGAAACTATTCAAACGGGTTCAGGAGCGAGCCTTTATAATACTTGATTTGCTCCTGACATCTTTACATAAAACTATAGAATACTTGCGAGCAGAAATCCCTCGACTTATTAAGAACTGCATCAAACTTCACTTCAAATCACGACGAACAACGCTTGAATTAATTGAGTATGGCCCAGCTAAGGATGTGAAAATACCAATGATTAATCCAGCTTAAGTTCACACCCATGGGGTTTGGGGCAGAGCCCCATTTTAATGTAAAAGTTGATTGAATTCATGATATATGTATAATCAATGTATCATGAATCATGAGAACACTATAAAGAAATCGATTGTGTGCAAGATCTT
>PIVU01000380.1 GCA_003354025.1 Nitrospirota bacterium | reverse complement strand
TTCTTCCGAAGCCAGGGCGTCAAGCTGTGCTGCATTAGTAGTAGCTTCAAGTTTTCCCCAGACGTCCAGTTCGTATGAAGCGGCAGCAGATAATGAAAAGGTATCCTTTCTAACTATTCCGAATGTGCTCGACTGTCTTGCTTTTCCTCCTGAGCCATCGATAGTGGCTTTGACACCTCTTGAAGCATCAGCAATTCCTATACGTGCATGAGATTGCTGGAGTCGTTCATATGCCTGAACTATATCAAGGTTGTTGCTGAATGATGTCTCTATAAGCCTGTTTAGTGTTTCATCCTCAAACTGTTCCCACCATCTGCCGGAAAGGTCGGCTGCTTTCTGAGCTTCCGATGAGTAGGAAGGAGGAACTGAGAGATGGACATCCTTTAATGTTGATTTGTGAAGAGAGCATCCTGAGATGGTTATTGCAAGAGCAGCCATAAGGATAGATGAGAGGATTCTCCTATTCATTATATATAGTGCACTCATGCCTTCATCCCCGCTGTCACAAAAGGAATTATCAGATTTATTAAAGTCTGCGAATCCATATCTGAATGAAAAGGGATATTCTCATCACTCTGAAACTTTCCACATACGTGAAGAGTATGAAAAAGTGAGCCTATCGAAAAGTGGAGCCGCCAGAACACAATGTCCTTCGGGAGGTCGGGCAGCGCTTCACAGGATGTCTCAAAGAGGAGATGGAATAGCGGCTTAATAAAGCGGTGAAATACCTGTCTTACTGTATCGTCAGGATCAGTAATCGACCTGCCGATAAATGTCATGAAATTCTCCCCTTCCGGATGGGACTCTTTAAAGAGCAGGGTAGGCTCGATAAAACCCAGCAGGACTTCCCTAATATCAGGGGTCTTGCCTTCTTTCCGTGCATCATCCCTTACCTGTTTAATCAACAGTTCCCTGGTCTCATTAAGAGGAAGCAGTCTGCGTTTGATGACTTCTTCAAGCAGGGCTTCTTTTGAACCAAAGTGGTAATTAACAGCAGCAAGGTTAACGTCAGCCTGCCCTGTTATGGCCCTCAGGGAAGTGCCCCGGTAGCCGTCCCTGGCAAAGAGATATTCGGCTGCATCGAGGATGCGCTGCTTGGTGTCGAGCTGCTCTGAGTTGATCTCGTTCATACGTTTGATTAAAACATATGTTTGAAATAATTGTCAACTCCGTTATGAAAAAACATCGAACATTGTGCTTCTTCGCCTCTTATCGGTATGTTGTTGTTTTTATATGAAAAAACTACTTCGAAATACGATATTTGCTTCTTTTTGTCATATAATATTATTCTATCATTCTATATTATGAGGGGGCGGCAATGCTGAAGTTTCAAACAAATCCGGACGTAGTATTTATGGCAATTCTGAGTGATAGCATGTCATTGATGGTTGACCAGTTAAGGGAAGTTGAAGAAGAATTGTTGATGCCAGGATTAAAACGTGATGATCTGCAGATCATACTTCCCAATGCTTGCAGGGTATTCAATGCCGGTACTGCAATTCATACTCTCAGGCAAATGTTAAATTGCCACAGGGAAAAATTGCTCTATTGCATGAACGACTATCACTTTCTCATCCTTTATGATACATTGCAGAATTTCTGTGATATTCACAATGACTTTGTCCGGACTGCTGATGATGTGCGGGAAAAGGAGGAGTTATCAATGCTGGGAGGAATTCAAATTGAAAGGATCAATTTCGATGACCTTATTGACATATACTTTTTCGATATCGATTTTCTCCTGGATACAAAGACAGTAACAGGCCTGGGATTGGACGGCAGAAAAATGCTCGGTATTCGCGACGAAGCCTTTGGAATATCCCATGGGTTGACTCCGCATTCTGAAGAACTGGCACTGATAGCTGATGAATATGAACGATACGACCCCGCAGAGCAAGATCAACTTTGGTCCGAATCATCAAAAGTGTATCCTGATACGAAAGCATCAGACGACTCATCTATTTATTAATAATGCCCGCAGGCTTCAGCTTGAGTATTAATCTGCTTCATTAGTAATTAGACACTACTCTTTTTCATTTTCATTTTCGTCCTTTTCCTCTTCTTCCTCCTGCTCCAGAGAATCAAGCGGGCTCTCTGGTGCCCCACTCAACTCTCTGATGACATGCA
>PIVU01000641.1 GCA_003354025.1 Nitrospirota bacterium | reverse complement strand
AAGTCCTTGTTGTGACCTTGTTTAAGCTTAACGGCATCGGGGTCCGGATTTTTATAATTACCAATGAAGGTAACCGTGGTGCTATCGTTGTGAATTTCATCTGTCAGCAATTGGTGAACACTAATTGAATTAGATGATACTTCTGTCATTAAACAATGCCGGTCTGCATCAAAAAGAGCAGATAGGGCTCGGGCGAGTCGATCATCATTAAAAAGATTCGCCTCGGGTTGCTCATCGACAATTCCATCGGCGTAATTGGACAGCCACTCTTTAACTTTGTACAGCGGCCTGTTGTCGCATATAATATTAGCGGTCAATATGCATAAGCTTTCTGCGTGATCCGCAAGGCTATCGGGTGCTGCCGGGACATATTTTTTGAATAAATTGTACAGGTCAAGTTCATCCATGTAATGCTTGACCATCGGAAATACATCTACCTGTTTGAACCGGGTATCAAATTGCTCCATAGCGCCTCCTATTTGGCTTTTAGAGGGCGTTAGAAAACAATTGAAGGATAA
>PIVU01000014.1 GCA_003354025.1 Nitrospirota bacterium | reverse complement strand
GTAGGCATTGAGTAACCAGTAGGCAGGAAGTTCTCAACTACTGAGAATCTCTTATAGGGAAAATCACCGATCAGGCCCTCATAGAGCTTGATATATTTTTTCGTATACTCAATATAAGTATTCGCCAGACCCAGATCTTCCTCAAAGAAGTACGCATATAAAGCAACATCTCCATAGCTGTCTTCAATGACCCTGAACTTATCAGATGCAACCAGATTAATCCCGTCCACCTGATGGGGGAACACAAAGTTAAACTCGGCCTTCCCATCCACAGTTTTTTTGCGAATATCCTCTGCTTCGGATACTGCCTCATATCCTTCAGGAAGAATAACCGTAAGATCGTAGTAACTCAGACTGTCTACCTGAGGGTACCACCTGCCGGTAAGAGACACTCCTCTTTTATCTATAATGCTTTCAGCTATTCCGGAAGCATGCCTATTCCCTTTTGACCTGAAAATGCCCTTGTAGGCAATTTCGATCACACCATCATCTTCCGGTACTACTGTAATAGTGTCTTTTTCTTCGCTATAATTAATTCTTTTCCCATCGATTGAAATACCGATGATTTCAAGGGCACCCTTGTGAAGAACGATTTCCTCTCGGGCTGCAACTCCGATTTTTGAAACCCCCGTTAGCTGAGACTGATCTATATCGATAGTGACATGCAGACTGTTTTTATGGGTTGCACCAGCTTCGAATACGGGTAGGATGAGTATGAATAAAACTGACAATAATATAGTACGATTGATCATAGTAGATTCCTGTAATGAATAATTTCTATAGATTGTTTGAGGTTATCTCCATTATACCAGAAAGCAGGGCAAAATCATGAGACGACTTCAATTTGCAGATGCCGAGCAATAAAGATTAATATCGCTTTTTGCATCACCTTTTGATAAGATTTGATAAACGGTAATTAGACTCAACTATTGAGCAAACAGGGAGGCATCAATTCAAGTTTCCCTGAAATCACAGAACACTCATTATTAATTACATGAACTCTATGCAGCCGAAATTCAGATGGATTCCCCTGGGAGTGAAAGGCGGTCTTGATGAAAGCAATCTTTCATCTCACCTTATTGCACCAATAGACTCAAATAAGTTTGTATGCCTTGATGCAGGGACAGTTTATACAGGACTGCAAGCTGCAAACCAAAAGGGGTGTTTCTCAAAAATAGAGCTTTCCACAGACTCCGGCCTGAGCACTGAGGGAACAATTTTGCACCACCATATCATGGCCTACCTGATCAGCCATCCATATCTTGATCACATAGAAGGGCTGACATCTGTTTCACCCAATGACTTCCCAAAACCGATAATGAGTCTCCAGGGCACTATTGATGATATTAAGAACTTATTATTCAACTGGCGGCTCTGGCCTAATTTTGCAAACTCCGGAACCCCTCCTCTACTGGGGCAATACCGTTATATACCTCTGAAGACCGGCGAATCTACAAAGGTTGAGCAGACTTCAATGAGTGTGGAGGCCTACCCCCTGGCCCATGGTCAATTCACAGACTCCACAGCTTTTCTGGTTGAGTCGGACAGCGCCTATATACTCTACATGGGTGATACCGGCCCTGATGAAGTTGAAAAAAGATCTACAACACAGGATTTATGGAAACGCATTGCTCCGCTCATAAAGTCAAACACTTTGCACGGCATATTCATTGAAACGTCCTACCCTGACGAGCGTCCTGATGATCAGCTCTTTTCACACCTTACCCCCAGATGGCTGATGCACTCATTTCACAAACTGGCTTCAATCGTCGATGCCGGAAACCACCTTGAAGCACTTCAGGGTCTTAAGGTAATAATTACGCACATAAAACCGGACCTGAGTGCTGATAATACTGTCACTGAAACAATAAAGAGGCAATTATTCTCCCATAACGATCTCAGCCTAAACCTTATCATTGCTGAGCAGGGAAGGTACTATGAATTATAAATATCATCAGAATTTAACAACGAACTTTCAGTGCAATTGAATATAAGTATCCCCAAAAAAATATCAACACATTACATTCCGACAGAAAAGTTTACACATCCCCACTTAAGAATCATGCAAAATAAGCCGTTTAATTAATGTACTTGACGAAAAAACATTAATAAACGCTTATGAGGGAGGGCGTCATGTCAAAGAGGCAAGATTGCTGGGAATACAAAAATTGCGGCAGAGAGCCGGGCGGAGCAAATGCAGAATCACTTCAAATTTGTCCTGCTACAACTGACACATCCACAAACGGTTTAAACGGTGGGGAAAACGGCGGCAGAATCTGCTGGGCCATTGCCGGAACCTTCTGCGGAGATGTAGTGCAGGGAACATTTGCTGAAAAGGAATCCACATGCATGAGCTGCAATTTTTACAAGAAGGTTAAAGAAGAAGAGGGGACAGTAGGGTTCATACTGTTAAAACCGGGGCAGGTATACACACCCCGCAAGTAGCTGCTTACAATCTTTCTACAGTGAAAACAGGACAGTTGCGTTGAGGATGTTAATTGCGGAATATGAATGACAAAAACAAGACAAAGCAGCAGCTTATTACTGAGTTAGAACAGTTACGCAGAGAAATCTCGGACTCAAAAGCTTCCGAAGCCGAAGCAATGCAGGCAGGGGAAGCATTAAAATATTCAGAAGAGACCTACCGAAACCTCGTTGACAACTCTCTTGTCGGAATAAACAAAGTTACATTAAGCGGAACTTTTATTTACGTAAATGAAGCATTTGTGCAAATGTGCGAGTTTAATTCTGCCGAAGATATCATGAAACTGCGAGTTATGGACATCTTCATAAATCCCAATGGCACAAAACATTTCATGGATCTCCTCCGCAATACCGGGAAAATCAGCAACTATGAGTTAAAGCTAGTCACGAAGAAAGGTAACACAAAGAGTGTACTCCTGAATGCAAACCTGGAGGGAGAGATAATTTCAGGCATGGTCCAGGATATTACAGAACGCAAACAGATGGAAGAATTGCTATTCAACTCCAAGCGTCACTGGGAAAACACCTTTAACACCATTAATGATATGATCACAATTCATGACAGTGACTTTAATATCGTACTGGCCAACAGGGCAGCACAAACTCACCTGAACCTTCCTCCCCTGGGCATGAGCGATGAAGTAAAGTGTTATCAGTACTATCATGGATCTGACTGCCAGATGGAGGGATGCCCGGCGCATAAATGCAAATCCACGGGGAAACATGCTGCCGTCAATATAGTTGAAAACCATCTGGACAAAAGCATAGAAATAAGAACAATCCCAAGGCTTGATAACAACAACAATTATGCAGGTGTCATTCATATCGCCCGGGACATAACAAATATAAAGAAAAAAGAAGATACCATCGAAAGGCAGCTTGGCCGTCTTAACGCCCTGCGATCCATTGACCGGGCAATCATTGGAAGTCTTGATATGCGCATCACGCTGGATATCTTCCTTACCCAGGTAATGGCACAGCTGAATATTGATGCGGCATCAGTGCTTCTTCTTAATCAGAAAACCCATACTCTTGAGTACTTTATCAGCAAGGGATTTCGTTCCAGCGCCCTGAAATACACCCGCTTGAGACTGGGTGAAGGCAATGCCGGACGCGCCGCTGTAGAGAGACGTATAGTCACCATCCCAAACCTCGATGAACATATTGACGGATTTGTCGTTTCCGATAATTTTATCGAAGAGAATTTCATAGCCTACTTTGCAGTGCCGCTACTTGCAAAGGGCCAGGTCAAAGGAGTTCTGGAAGTATTTCACCGATCTCCCCTGGATGGCGACCCCGAATGGCTGGAGTTCCTTGAAGCAATTGCAGACCAGGGAGCTATCGCGATAGACAATGCAACAATGTTTGATGACATTCAGCGCTCAAACATAGAGCTCAGCCTTGCTTATGATACAACCATTGAAGGATGGTCACGCGCCATGGACCTCAGGGACAGGGAAACTGAAGGACATACACAGCGCGTCACAGAGATGACGCTTCGCATAGCCGCAGTAATGGGAATTAAAGATGAAGATATTGTGCACATGCGAAGAGGCGCTCTCCTTCACGACATGGGGAAAATGGGAATACCTGACAGAATATTACTCAAACCCGGCCCGCTTGACCCGGATGAATGGAAAGAAATGAAGCGTCACCCGGAATATGCATATGAAATGCTTCACAGAATTGAGTACCTGAGGCCGGCGATGGACATTCCCTATTGCCATCATGAAAAGTGGGACGGCACGGGATACCCAAGGGGATTAAAAGGTGAAGATATCCCGCTTACAGCAAGAATCTTCGCGGTTGTTGATGTCTGGGATGCCCTGTCTTCAGACAGGCCTTACCGGAAAGCCTGGCCCAAACAAAAAGTCCTTGAACATATCCGCTCTCTTTCAGGAACACATTTCGAGCCTAAAGTTGTAGATCTGTTCCTGGAGGCAATTGAATAGAGTAATTCCATCCATAGCGCTATCTCATCACATCTAATCTGTAAAAAATGGTTTTTTCAAAGATGAATATCGTAAAATAACTGCTTACTACACTTTGCAAAATCAGCAACCAAACTATAAAGTGCCTCTGTCAACACGCACATATCAAGGAGATCAGCACAATGAAAAAAGTAATGCAACTTATTATTGCGGCAATGTTTGTATTCATAGTCAGCTGCAGCAGCAGTGATCCTCAAGATCAGCTGAAAGATATCGACAAATTAATGAACAGCGAATTCACGTTGAATGATGAAGAAACAGGCATTGTTAATGCCCACGTTGCTGAAGGCAAAAAACAATTGGAGCAGGGTAAGCAGAAAGAAGCATCTGAAGCATTGGCAAAGGCCATTAAAGTATTAAGTATGGCTGAAGATGCCTATATTTTTAATAAAGCAGACTAGTCCCTCTAACTAATTAAGCAAAAGAAGTAGATTTTCTAAACTAATTGGGAGCGTGCAGGCAATACTGCATTAGCAATAATAAAAGTATTGCCAGCAATTAAATGCCTATCAAAAGAGGGTACTAATACGCATCAATTAGTTTAGAAAATCTACTTCTTTTGCGTTTGACTGTATATTACCCAGGCAGTTTTTCAGACGCTGCACAACAAAGCATAAAAGGGCGGGGAGACCCCGCCCCTACATTTATCTATTATGTACTTCTACAAAGTAGGCCAGCCTTGTTTCGTCTTTATCGATTTTGATCGAGCTTCCGTTGCAGCCCGCTGTATTGAGCAGTTTTGTAATTTCATCTTCGGACCTGTAATTAAGCTTCCAGTCCGCCAGGTATTCCATCCACACCTTGAATGGATTCCCCTCCACAGAATTGGCAAAAAACAGGGTGCCATCTTCCTTAAGCAGCTTATTCATCGCATGCTTCATGAAAAAAGAGACATGTTTATCAGACATGTGATCAAACATGCCGCCTGTGACTATCAAATCAAAGGGACCAAGCTTTTCAACCTTTCTCATGGCCTGTATGATATTGCCGCTTACAACGTGCAGATTTTTCAGTCGTTTAAGACGTGACCGTGACAGCTCAAGCGCATCATCGTCTATGTCGTTTATGACTAATTCAAACTGCACCTTATTAATATATTTTTCAATATCGAGAATGTCCCTGCATCCGCCGCAGCCAACTGACAATACCCTTTTGTCCTCTTTACCGTTTAACAGAGTACCCAGGATAATCCCCGACTGGCGGTGAAGCTTGTTTCTTTGCTGCTGTGCAATTGCAGAATTCAGGGCATATTCTTCAATAAAATATTCCACAGTTCCATATATAGATTTGTTCTCAAGATTACATAAATATTCTATGGTCTCAAAGTCTCCGGGGTATTTCCTAGGCCATTCCTGCAAGCGCTTGATAAAGACTGATCGGCTGTGTATATCACGAGCAGGCTTTATTGTTTTATCTATATAATCCATCGACTTACCCTGCTTTTCAGCCTCCAGAATGGAAAAACAGAGTTCATGCATACAGGCAACTACCTTATGGTAAAGCTGGTAACTGCCATCGGTAATTATGTCCTCAAGTGATAGAAAATTTGTAACGCTTCGCTGCAATTCATCCATAGATAAACCAGGCCCAGAAAACTATACTGTTAATTAACTTTTAAGATGGATTCAGAAAGAATCTACACTATTATAAGGTTTTGCAGGAGAAAATGTTACGCCATCCAGGCGCCGTAAATAAAAACAGGAAGCAGACCAAGAGCAGCAATAATGGGCAATATCAGCAGTTCAGCCAGTTCTTCCCTCAGGTCAAACTTATTACCCAGGACATTAGTAAAAGCAACAAATACAAAATGCCCAATTCTCGATAGCACCGCAGCAATAAATAAAGTACCGCAGACAAACCAGAACTCTGGGATAAAATTAGCCAGTTCAACTTCAAGCATCGGATTAATGGCACTTAAACAAATCTGGACAAAGATAAGCGATATTCCACCCAGTACCAGAGTCTTAAATGACTGAAACCTTCTGAACTTAGGAATAACATCAATCAAATATGCCAACGCTATAAGTACCCCGATAAATACCCCAAACCCTCCCGGCGACATCTTCATTACCTTAAAAGGAAACCCCCACAATGCACCCTCACCCAGACCAAGGATTACAGGGAAAAGCATTAGAACCGCTGCAGCTACGGCAAGTGCCTCAAAAACCGGCAGGAAAAGTTTTCTCACGAATTTAATGTGCAACGCATGCCTTTTCTGCAAAAATAACAAGAGCAAAATCCCGGGGGTTACCATAAGAAGCAGATACAATAAAACAACAACATGAGTATCCCATATTGTCATTATCTTAAGAGCAGAATAAAACGAATCCCAGAACACCAGAACCTCCTCCTGCAAACCTTACCTTATACATATCCGATACGATTTCATTTGTCATTCCGACCTCTATCTTTATAATAGTTCTTAGCCAATAACAATTACAATGATATAAATCATCTTTAATACGTTTTTATAAGATGTATATTATTATGCAAATAAGGGGCAAAGCGCTCCTTGCCCTACAACTTACTATATGATGTGTTAATGTAATTTATGGAGACTGCTAATGATTGAAATATATAAGAAACTTCCCCAAACAAACTGTGGTAAATGCGGCGTCTCCACATGCATGGCCTTTGCTCAAAAGGTAAAGAAATCAGAGGCAAAATTGTCGGACTGCCCGTTTATGGCTGACATTATAATAGAAGAGGTGCCCTCTGCCGGAGTGGAACCTTTCAGTAACTATGAGCAGGTTAGTGATGATCTGGAAAAAGAAGCTGCAAAGGTAGATTTCAGATCAACCGCTAAAGCAATCGGTGGGGAATTCGAGTCAAAAAACGGCCATGAAACTATCCGATTGAAGATGATTAAATCAACCTATGAACTTCGTAAAGATGGATTATACTTGGAAAATTCATACTGCATGGACCCATGGACAAAGATAATTATTTATGATTATGTACGCAGACAGGGAACAAGTGATCTGTCTGGAGACTGGATCACCCTCGGACACTTCCCTGACACTGCTTCCCATGTAAAGGCATTCCAGAGCAGCGCTGAAAACAAGCTCGCTGAAGCCTTTAAGAATGACCTGCCGGGGTTAAAGCAGCATTGCATCAGGCTTGGAAGCATTTATGTTAAACCAAAGGCGAAGTCTGACTTCTTCTGCTCTTTTAACCTGCTGCCGCAAGTCCCTCTCTATTTATCATTCTGGGCCGCTGATGATGAGTTTGATGCAGAGTGCAAACTATTATTTGACAGCAATGCCGAAGACCATATAGATATTGAAAATCTTGCTTACCTTGTTGAGAGATTTGTGGATGAATTAGTGACCTGGGAACAGGGGGCAGAGGACAGCAATTAATCTGCTTATTCGCTTAGCCACTTCCATGCTTTCACTCATTTGTACTACAATATAGGCTGTTTTCAGATTATCAATAATAATTATAAAGCGAGGTTATTTTAATGAGTGAATATGTAATGATCCCCTTCAAGGTGCAGGATGACAAACTTGACGAAGCAAAAAAAGTAATCAACGAACTTATAAAAAACGTGAAAGAAAACGAGCCTGGAGTACTTCTCTATAACTCTCTCCAATCAAGGCAGGACCCTACGACATTTGTTCACTTTATTGCTTTTGCTGATGAAGATGCACACTTGAAACACCGTGGAGCGGTCTATGTTTCTAACTTTGTTAAGAAAATTTATGAAATGTGCCCCAATGAACCCCACCCTGTTTTTATGGATAGTTTTGATTCCTGCGGCATTGCCATGGAGGCATTAACCAGGAAGTAATCACTATTAATTACAAGTTATTATAGGCACATTAACACTTTCAATTAGACAGGCCCTGATTTTTGTAGTATATATGAAGGTATAAGCATATCTTTGTTTTTTCCTCTGTGCAAAGGAGGGGAAATGATGCTCAAACATAATTGCTGGGACTACAATAATTGCGGCAGAGGACCCGGAGGAATCAGGGTCACTCAGTCAGGACAATGTCCCGCTTCTACAACGAGTTCATGCACAGGCTTAAATAACGGTCAAAACGGCGGACGCATGTGCTGGGCCATTGCCGGCACATTTTCAAGGGGGAGAGTTATGGGTGAATTTGCCAGTGAGCTGTCATGTCTGAACTGTAATTTCCTGAAATTTGTCTGCGAAGAAGAAGGTATCTGCAAAGCCGAGTCACTCACGCCTCATCAATTATTTCACAACAGGTCCCGGATGTTCGGAAGAAGAAAATACATGAGAATTGATGTCCATTTCGACATGACATTACAGCCGCCAAAGAGCCGGTCCGATGTTAGAGGAGTAACGATTGATTTCTCCTGTGAAGGGTTCAGTTTTGTTTCAAGCAATATTGATCTTCAACCGGATGATCCTATTGAATTTCAAATAATCAATTCTGATACCAATGAGTTCGCATACGTATTGGCGAACGTTGCATGGAAGCAGCAGATAAGAGACAGATGCATAGCCGGCGTAAAAATCAGTTTTGTTGAACAGGAGATTAAAAGCCGGATTCTTGATTACACATACAACAAGTGGATCAAGGGTGTTCAGTTTCATTAGCTGCAATCTGAAGTCATACAGAAAATCGTAAAGCAGGAAAACCCTGTTCACCCTACTCCTCAACTAGCAAGATAAACTCAGAAAAAATACTTATTCAGACTTTCCATCATTTCAACATGTACACGCTCATTCGGAATTATTCGAAATTCCACCCAGTTATATTTATCACTAGGCTTGTCCGGAACAGCCGTAGGCGCAAGTATTCCAAAGTATTGCAATAGGCCGGGTTCAACAGTATACATTGAGTCCATAATGGAATCCGCAATGTGCAGCCCTCTAATCCGCCTTTTTTTATTCTCATCATTACTGGGACTGAAATGAAACCTTGAACTTACTAATATGAGATCAAAATATGATTTCATCTTATGGTCACTAAGCATGGACAGGAAGATATTACTCAGTTTCTTAAGAAATACCGTATCAACAACTGAGGGGTCGGTCGGACTGCCAAAGATCAATGAGTTGTCAACAAATATGGAATTTCCGGTCAGTACAACTCCGCTAATTCTATTTGGGCCAAACTCCTTTTGAAATAAAAGGATTACTTTATTTGCAAATTCAACTTTGGGCTGAGCAAGGGCAAGAGAAGGTTCCAGATACCTCTGCGCTCTCACAGCTTTATAATATAAAAGCGCGCTCAGAAGAAGCATCCCGATCAGCAATAATATCCCTACCGGAGCAGCGGGTGGAATAATTTTTTTTAAGCGGCCAAAGTTCACTTACGCAAGTCCTCCAGTGACTTCATACTCTTAAAAGCTACCTGCACCTCTTTTTCAGAGATATCGGAAGGACGGTGTATGGCCTTGTTTCTCAATCGCATCAATTTGTGATACAGTTCTGCCTTAGCCACCGGAAGCTTTCGGGATTTTTCAATTTCTTTTATGCATTGGGCCAGGCTGGTGAAAGCCCGTCCAAGCAACCTTCTGGTAAATGTTTTAAGGCGCGTTTCAAGATAATGTCCGAAAAGCAGGGATGCAACAATCCTGTCCCCGGATAATATGTGCTGAACAATTTGCTCACGGGTAACAGGACCTTTAAGAATTTTAAGGTTTTCACTGGACTCAATCTCTCCGGGGGCTATGCTCTGAATTTTCTGATACACTTCAACACACTTATTCAACTCCTCTTTTTCAAGATAGGATTCTGCCAGAAGGAAAAGGTCACGCACATTGTCAGCAGCCTCTTTTTGCTTTAGTGCAAAAGAATAGGCATGCTGAAGCGCTTCTTTTTTATCGTCCTTTTTATCAAGGACATCGAAATGTCTTGCCCAGCGTTTGCCCTTTAAAACATTGTCTTTTGTGAAACGAAACAATCGCTCTGTAACCTCGTTTTTGTCCAGCTTACCGCTGATTACAACTATGCTCAAAGCAGGATGTTTCTCAAATAGTTCAGGCAGGGCATCAATACCTTCGCTTAAACGATCGAACTGAATGTCCAGAGTCAGCAGATCAATGTCATTCACTCTCAAAAGTTCTTTCGCTTTATTAACGCTTGATGCCTCATAAAATGTTATTTGTGCATTTTCAGGACCAAGTGCCTGCTGAATTTCCAGCCTCAACAGCTCCCTGTCTTCATAGTTATCATCGGCAATAAGTATTTTAAACATTCAAGGTCTCCTCAACAAAGGGGAGGTTAATAATTATCTCCGTGCCGGTTCCCGGAGAAGTACATTCTTTGCCTACCCTGATTTTTCCGGCATGAAGTCCAACGACGTATTTGGCAAAATACAGGCCCTGCCCCCATCCTGAGTCTGAGCCTGTTCCCTTGTAAAAACATTGCTCCGCCTGCTGCTCGTCCATACCTATGCCTTCATCTTTAAAGGAAAGTGCCACGTATGGCCGGCTTCCGTCTCTGTCAATTGAAAACGAGATGAGTATAACTGCCCTTGGCTGCTCGGGCTTTTTGTATTTCATGGCATTATCAAAAAGGTTTTCAAAAACAGAGCGCAACAGATCGTGTGAAGCATAAATATTGGGCAGACGCACCTGGTCCTCGAACTTTACTTCAGCAAGATCGCTGAAACGCACCGACAGGTCTGTTAGCAGCTTTTTTAAGGACACCTCTGTAAAGCCGGCAAGTTCATCTTCACGTTCGTCTGATATTTGTTTAAATATTTTAATATCAGCAAACAGATTATCCAGGTTCACATTCAGACGCTCCCGTGATTCCTGTTCAAGACTGGGCATCAGATCCAGCCGTCGCTTAATCCTTGCAAGGTTATTTTTAAACTCATGGCCTATTGTTGCTGAGATATAGCGAATAAATTCGTTGCGCCGTGCAATCTCCTGATTTTTCAACTGAAGCAGCCTGTTTTCACGGGATCTTCGCTGTTTCTGCTGATAAAGAAGGGCCAGATATACACTGAGCATAGTAAATGAAACAATCATGACAAAAAATGAAATACTAGACACTTTATGGGATGAATCAAGGATTCCCTGCATGTGGTTAATCCGTCCTGTCATGGAACCGTCAGCAGGGACTGTGAAAAGGCCTTTCATCGGCAGAAGCCAGGGAATAAATTTGTCAAAAGGTGGAATAAAGTAGTCGAAATATACCATGACAAATAATGTCCATATCAATACCATTATTAACAGCATGGCAAAATATGAAACTCTGTTTAAGATATTTTTAATAGAAACCGGCATAGGTTATTCTAACCAAAACGATTCTTTATTTCCCCGGGTTTTCCATAAGCAACTTATTGAATTAATGAAACTGTCCCATTCATTATATATTAGATAGCTTTCTCACAAGATCTTCCAGTGGAACTGCATTGTCTTCACACAGCTCTACAGAGGATGCCTTAAAGTGTTCTGCAGACAAGTTTTGCGGTTGAACAAATTCAAGGTCTGCAGAATGGACCCCATGGTATTTCAGGCTTTCTCGAAGTCTTCCCTGAAACTCCTCCGGAATACATATAGACCCTGACATTCCCTTTTTAACGGCCCATGCCAGGTTCATTACTTCATGCTGTCCCCTGGGCGGAAGCCACACAACTCTCGGAACAACACCATTAGTAGCAAGAAGAACTACATGTTTAACCTGCTCTGACGGATATACAAGAAGCATTTGTTCATTTGAAATCATATGTCGAGAATGGTTGTAGAAAATCGAAGGATCAAGACTTGTACTTACTTTAATGCTGCCGACTACCTTCACCAGTTTTTCCCGCGTTACATCTGTCCCTGGGAACACAATACATTTAGTAGCGCTGTTTTTCCATAAAGAAATAATCGCCCTGTTAACAAGCTCAGGATCACCACCGCTTCCTGACAGTTTAATAAAACAGATGTTCCCGTCGGTCAACGCCTCCTGAAATGGCAGCCGGTCTCTTTCAATACGCGGGAAAGCATCTATTGGGTCAGCAGGTTTTGCCAGGTAGACGTTTTTAAGATTGAGTACATTTCTATAATAATCCAGGGCATCACTGTTCCATACAAAATGTTTTATATTTTTCTGTCTCTCTGACGGAGAGCTGCCATAATGGAATTTTCCGTATACGTCTGAAGAAAACATGAAAGCAGGAATGCCGCCCATAACACTGGAAGCCTCCTCTGCCATAATATTCTGCGATGTTATAAAACAGCGTGCTGCGGGACATTCCCTAAAGGCTATTTTCAAGGCCCGCCTTAATTCCAGTTTTAAAGGCATCATTACAAATGAAGATCTTTGTGTGTCGCTTTTAAAAGCATACCTCATCGTTCTATTTGTGTTCATACTCATGCGGACGTGAAACCATCTGCCCATTCGGACCATTGGTCCACTTGGATAAAAGGCGCAAACCGGAATTCCGGCCCTCTCGAACCCTGTTACAAATGATTTGTTATCAACGATGTTTCCCTCGCCGATCAAAGGCGTTCCGGAAATCACAAAGCTGTCAGGATTGGAATGTGTCATTGCTTTAGAGGTGTTACCGCGGAGTCAGGAAAAGAGTACCGTCTTCGGACTTAAGGTCCATCCGGAACCTTCCGAGATAGTTAAGACCAAGCAGTCCAAGCCCCTGACGGTCAGGCATGTCAAGGACCAGCGCCCGAACATCGTACTCAACCCACCCGTCTATTTCAATGGCATCAATTATTACTTCACTGACCGTTTCTACGCCGCTTGCCGTCCACAAGGTCCGTTTACTTTGAACTATCTCCAGGTCAAGAGCATCAGCAGTTGAAGAGGGAATAGTTATCATTGAAGCTCCTGTATCAACTATAAAATCCTGGAACACGACTTCATTAATGGCCGCGGTTACGGGTATTCTGGAAGATCCCGGGGTAAAGCGTATGACAATTTTCCCTTCCTGCCCCTTCATCTCAGTAATTCGTCGTGCAAGAAGCTGGTAGCGGTCCTGCAATGCCGGCGGGTAATTTCTCATATAAAGCAGGCGTTCGGCCTCTTCCCAGTCGTCGTTCAGAAGCACAAGTTCAACGCCGAGAAGATGAATATAGGCGTCATCAGGGAAATAACTTTTTGCCGAATTATAAGCCTGCCAGCCTTCATCAAGTTCTCCGGCATCAATCATCTCCTGAAGCCAATCCTGATATAGACTAACATGCAGCAAACTTAGGGCCGGTACGTCCCGTCCCTGCTGCTGGACCAGGTACTTCCCGGAATCCTCAATTTCATTTATGGCCGCTACATATCCCTGTGCAGCGGAGATTACCGGGACCATATCTATCAGCAGCGTAATATCACCAATATTTTTCAACACCTGGCTGCTCAGCAAACCGGCCACTTCACTCCCTTCACCATTGCGAACAGCATAGGTTAACAGGATTCTCAGCTGTTTGATTATTTCCTCGGGCAATAAATAATAAGGAGTATCCCCCGGCACAAGTTTGGGCCTAAGGCTGAAGCCTTCTATCAGAGCTGCTATTTTATTAACACTAGATTCTGACTTGTTCATAGCCAGGGCCCCGGAAAACTTCTCCTCACGGCCATTGGCAAAAGTTATATTGTAAAAATATTTGACCCAGGTCTTGTATTTCATATCATCATCGGATTTACCCGGCCACATATACGCGCTTGAAAGCAGTTCTCCGAAAGACCAGCCCACGATCTTTCCTTTCTGCATAAAAACACCGGCTTCATCAATACTGGAGGGCATAGAAGCAGAAACAAAATATCCATCTTTTGGCCCGGGTAATAATTTCAGCGAATCTAATGATGCCACCGATTCAATGCTGACCCATGAAACAACGTCACCTTCATTCCAGGCGCCAAGCTCCGGACCTTCGTCACTTCCGTCTTCTTTAGCCAGATGCCATAAACCTACACTGTCTCCGAATATCCATAATCCGCCGGAAATTTCTACTCCCTCGCCGGAATCAGGAAAGAATATCCACCTGCTGCCGCCAAGACATGCCCGTGTGGGCAATGCCAGCCAGCCGCTGCCTGCCAGCCCTGATCTAAACTTTCTCACCTGCTTACCCCATGGATCCATTACAAACACCCAGCCGGTGGCAACCTCATTCCCGGCATCCATCTCCCCTGAAATAGCTTTATTCACAGCAGGAGCAGGTTTCTTCTCAGCACTTTTCGCTTTAATCTTCTTTCCAGTCGATGGAGGAACAGATTCTTTTTTCTTTGCCAGGGCATGTTGCAGGTCTGCTTTTTTATTAATATCAGCCGTCGCTACATCAGGCTGATCAGGCGTGAAAACTTTTAAATGGAATAACAATAATAATACTGCAGCAAAAACACTTATAACCGAAATTGCAGCCGTAATTTTCATCTTACGATACCGGTCACTCTTCCTTCGTCGGTAAAGAAGAGATCCGCACTTCTCACAGTAACTTACTGAATCCCGATTCTCCGTATGACATCTAAGACACTTCAATTATGTTCCCTTCTTCTATATAAATGGAAAGCGTAATTATAACTATACTTACTAACTATAATAATACGGCATATTACAACAATACATTAGCAGTCATTATAAAAAATACCCTGCACGACATTAATAGAAGTTTATAACCATAAATATCTTCATCTTTTTAATAACATAGCATCTTTCATAGACGTCAAGGAAGGAGATAACGTGCCTGTTACTTTATACTGTGTTTCTCTATCTTGTAGAACAGGCTTCTCATGGAAATATTCAGAATTGAAGCGGCTTTAGTACGGCTGCCTTTTGTTTCAAGCAGGGCCCTCTCTATGGCGGCCTTTTCCGCCTCTTCTACAACATCTTTCAGAGCCCGTGCCGCGCCGGATACAAGCGGGACGGCCCCTGTAGCTTCCTGGGCCATAAGAGGAAGGTGCCCGGCCTCCATAATCTTGTCCTGCGGACGCATCGTTACCATTGCCATGCCAAGTACATTCTCCATCTCCCTGACATTGCCGGGCCAGTTATGATTCATGAGGTTCTTCAATGTGTCATCGGAAATTTTCTGAACTTCACGGCCGTATTCCTGATTCAGCTTGAATATAAAGTGCTCTGCAATCAGCTGAATATCCTCCTTATGTTCCCTGAGTGACGGGACACGTATTGGGATTACATTTAACCGGTAGAACAGGTCCTCCCTGAACGTCCCTTTCTGGATTTTTTCTTTGAGGTTGGCATTCGTGGCTGATATAATTCTTACATTAACAGATACAGGGCGGGTTCCGCCGACGCGCATTATCTCCTTTTCCTGGAGCACCCGTAATAGTTTACTCTGAAGAGAGAGACTCACATCTCCTATTTCATCAAGGAATATGGTCCCTCCGTCAGCCTCCTCAAAAAGCCCCTTTTTCCCTTCCTTTTCAGCACCGGTAAAGGCCCCTTTCTCATATCCAAAAAGTTCACTTTCCAGCAGGTTTTCTGTAATGGCCGCGCAATTTACCCTTACAAACTGCTTCATACTCCGCTGGCTGGCATTGTGTATTGCGTGGGCAAACAGCTCCTTGCCCGTGCCGCTGTCACCTCTTAAAAGGACCGTTGCCGGGGTTTCAGCAGCCCGCCGCGCCTGTTCTTTTGCAAGTTCAATTGCAGGGCTGTTGCCGATAATATCATCCCATGTGTAACGGGCTTCAAGTTGCCGGATTAGTTTTTTTGCTTTTGCAAGTTCAGCATTCAGCGCAATAATCTCGGATATATCATGAATGACCCCGACACTTCCCCGGATTTTCCCTTCAATAAAAATCGGGGCTACATTAACGATTACTTCTCTCTTTGCCCGCCCTACTTTCATATGTACGTTGTACACGGGTTTACCGGACTCCAGCACTTTCATATGCATGCTTTCGCCCTCGGCAATATCAACCGTTACCGGCTTGTTCACAACAGCTTCCTTCGGGAGCCCAGTTATCCGGGTATAGGCGGAATTAACAATAATAGTGTTGCCCTTTTCGTCGGCAACTGAAATAGCGTCTTTAGTAGATTCAATAATTGCTTCAAGCAGGCTTCGGGCCTTCCACAGGTCAGACAGTTCTTCCGTTAATGCAGTTACTTCTGTGACATCCCTGAAAACAGCAACAGCCCCTATTATCCTGTCGGACTCATCAAGAACAGGGACTCTGCTAGTCAAAATTGCCTTGTCATTTAATTGCTGCCGCTGATTAACCTCGGGGACCCCGTTTCCCAGGACAATATGCAGCCGGGTGTTAGGAATACAGTCAACTGCGGGCCGGCCCATCATGTCCTTTACATTAAGTCCGGTAATTCGCTCAGCAGCCTTATTAAAAAGAGTCACAACTCCATCTGCATTAACAGCAATCATGCCGTCATGCGTGGAATTCAGAATTGTCTCCATTTCGCTTTTTGAGATTGAATGCATGCTATGTCCTGCTTCCTGATAATTGTATTGCTGTATATCTTAATCTAAAATGACTGCTATTGTGCAAATAGCTGCACTATTACAACAGATACAAGTATAGTGGCAGAATAATGATATATAAGGCTGATAAAGAAACAAAAAGCCTATTTCATTTCTTTTTTATGACGTCATCGGCCCAGCTCATTGCAGCTGACACAGCAGGAAAACCGATAGTGCTTGTCAGGAGTATGAGTGTGTGATAGACCTCATCTTTTTTTGCTCCGGCTTCAATCGCCCGTCTAACATGACTGTGCACCGAGCCCTCCGAACGGATTGCGGCAGCAGCGGCAAGCTGGATCAGTTGAGAGGTTTTTTCATCTACCGGGCCAAGGTCCCGTGCTGTTTTACCGAGGTTCTCGACTGCATCGGCGAGGCCCTTATATCTTTTTTGAATGCTGCTGTACATCTTCGGAAGTTTCTTTGCGGCCATTGTTTCCCCCTTTGCAAATTAATATATTTATGAAATAGTACCGGATTTATTAATCTATAGCAATAGTATGATAAACACTTCAGTTTATTGTACTTACTCCTGTCGGCAATATTTACACCATTGACTTTCACGCCTTATACACTGTATAAAGTATTTACATTTCTATACAGCAGCTTAAATAGGCAATACAATATTACAAGCACTTCCACATTGGTATAAAAAGTGCATAACCTTTACATTAATAACATCGAAATAATAATTATAAGGAACTAACAATGAAAAATTTATTACAGCTAATACTAATTACAATAGCAGCATTTATCTTTTCAGCATGCGGCTCGTCGGGTGGCGGTTCAGGCTCTGGAGATTCGGTCCAGGGGGAAAGTGGTACTTTAAGGGTACAGATAACAGACGCCCCCTTTCCTTTCAGCTATGTCAAATCCGCAAGCGTTATCATTAAAGAAGTATGGATCCGCCATTCCGACGGGAGCGGCTTTGAACGTCAGCTGCCCTTTACTCCTTCAGAAGTTAATCTTGTTCCTCTTGTAGGAGGTGTGACACAACTTTTAATTGATACTGAAATACCGGCAGGCACTTATGATCAGGCCCGTCTCATTGTAGAAGCAGGAACTGTTGAACTGAAAAACAGCGCTTTTGTGCAGGGAGACCGCATATTCAATACAGCAAAGGGCAACCTTAAATTCCCCAGCGCTTCACAAAGCGGGATCAAGGTAAATATCGATCCGCCTATTAATGTGGCTACTCAATTGTCAGGTGATCTGACTCTGGATTTTGATCTTACAAAAAGTTTTGTCTTCAATGGCCCGCCCACTCATTCTCCGGGTGTAAAGCGTGTGCTTTTCAAACCGGTGGTACGCGCTGTTAATACTTCGGAGAACGGCAGGATAACACTAAGAGTGCTAAGTGACAACTATACCCCTGGAAATTTCACAGATGATACTCCTCTTTCCGGTGTTACCGTTACTGCTCTTGACCAGACAGGGGCTGAACAGGCCGTGACAAGCTCCAATTCTGACGGCAACGCATGGATTCAGCTGGCTGACGGGACATACGACATCAGGGTAGAAGCTGATGGCTTCAACTCTGTTCTGATTGAAGACAAAAAAGTATTTGTCGGGAATGAAACATCCATTGGAGATGTTATCCTCGCAAAGACGCCAGGGAGAATCTCCGGGATTGTAATGGGAGATGCAGCAACACCAGGAGCCGATGATGACATTGTTTTAAAGGGTGTATCAGTTACGCTTGTTGCCGCTGGAGACAGTCAGCCGCTGGCAATATCACCTCCGGGAGAAAACCCTGTTCTCACGGACACTCAGGGCGCCTATCAGTTTGACGACCTCTCCGCTTCCAAAACATATGACATTACATTTGAAAAACAGGGATATCAGAACGGATATCTTGCCGGCACTGCAGCCACAACATCAGGTTTTGCACCTACAGTGACCCTTGTTCAGACTTTCGGGACACTAACAATAAAAGTATTCAGCAACAATGGAACTCCGCTGGATCCTGCTGACGACACTGTTATTTCCGGAGCGACTGTGTCAGTCCTTAATCAGTCAGGCATTGAGCAAAAGACAGTATCAACTAATGCTTCAGGTGAAGCCCAGATCATCATCGATCCGGGGATGTATGATATAGCCATTGAAGTAGCAGGACATAATCCGGGAGACGTTCAGGATGTGGAAGTGTTCACTTCCCAAGAAACTGATTCGGGCAATGTGACATTAGAGATGATTATAGTACCGCCTGTGCAATAGGTATTCCTGACAACACGCAAATAATTAGGCCCCCAGGTCTCGTGTGTATATTGAGGAGTCAAATATTTCGTAGCGCGCTCTACCACGGGATTTAGCAAGATACATAGCGGAGTCTGCATCACGGAGAATATCTTTTGAAGAGCTATAGCCCGTAACACTCTGGGCAATCCCTATACTTACCGTAGTGGATACATCTTGGCCGTTCAGGTTAAACGGCATGGACAGTTTCTCCTGTATCCTGTCGGCTATACATGTTGCATAGTTAATATCGCTAATATCATCAAGCAGAATTACAAACTCATCGCCCCCGAATCGTGCAGCCATGTCAGTTGAGCGAACGCAGCTCTGCAGTCGTTTTGCAACTTCAATAATTATTTGGTCCCCTACTATATGTCCGAGACTGTCATTGATAATTTTAAAGCGGTCGATATCCAGGAAAAGAACTGCAAACTTATACTTATTATGTACTTGCGAACGTAAAACCAGACGATCCAGGTATCTTACAAACTGAGACCGGTTCGGCAAAGTAGTCAACTGATCATAGAGGGCCTGTCGGCGAAGCTGTTCCTCCAATTCCACAATACGCCTGCCGACCCCAAGTCTCATCTCCAGTTCATGTGCACCGAATGGTTTAGTAATATAGTCATCGGCCCCTGCTTTAAAGCCTTCAATGATATTGTCATCCCCACCACTTGCTGTAAGCAAAATCATATAAATATATGGGGCTTTATTTTGTTTTCTTATATAGCGGCATACCTCCACACCATCCATTTTCGGCATCATCCAGTCAAGAATGGCAATTAGGGGAGCTTCCTCGGAATTAAGCACTTCAAGGGCCTCATGACCGTTGGCAGTAGCAATTACTTCATATCCCCAGCGTACCAGTAATGATTTAAGTAAATGACTGGACGTGAGATCATCTTCTGCAATTAGTATTCTGATAAATACCTCCCGGATGTCATAATTTCTTTACACATTTATTAACGCCAGAAACATTATTCAATATATCAAACACCCTGTTCAGTTCATGTTCGAGCTTTTCATATAACAAGAGGCAGCTTTCAGGCTTTTCAGAATGCACTGCCTTTTCAATTCGAGATGCCTCAGCTCTCGCAAAGGATGCTCCAATATTTGCAGATGCACTCTTTAATGAATGCGCCTGGCGCTCAATTAAAATTTTATCATCCTCATCAATTGCTTTTTTCAGTCCCTTCAATTGTGCAGGAGCATCATAAATGAATATTTCGAGAAGTTCATCAAGCAGCTCTTCATCCCCGTCTAAACGAGCCAGGGTATCATCCCTGTTATAGACCTCCTCGGAGTTTTCCGCTAAAGCAATTCCAGACATATCGTGCATGGTCCTCCCTGTAATAAATTTCTTAATCATAGATAGGAGCTCTTCTTTTCTGAATGGTTTTGATATAAAGCTGTTCATTCCGGCTTCAAAGCATTTTTCCTTTTCATGGATAAATGCACTTGCAGTCAGAGCAATAACAGGAATTTCCGAGTCAAGGGAATGGTCCTTTGTATTTCTGATGATGCGCGTAGCCTCTATACCATCCATCACCGGCATCTGAACGTCCATTAGAACCAGGTCATAATAACTGCTCTTCAGGCAGTTAAGTGCTTCACTGCCATTGCATGCCACTTCCACGATAAACCCCTCTTTCTCCAACATGCGAATAGCCACTTTCCTGTTCAGGGCATTGTCCTCTACGAGAAGAATATGTACACCAACTGTTCCTTTACCTCGTGCAATACGTCCTTTCATGCAGTCTTCGCTGGATAACTGACGCTTACGTTCAGACTCCAGAGAAGAAATATCATTTTTTTCATTATTTCTAACGGCCCTGAACTGTACAGTAAAGTTAAATACGCTCCCCTTACCGCATTCACTTTCGACCCAGATGCTTCCATTCATAATTTCCACTATGCATTTTGAGATGGCAAGGCCCAATCCCGTGCCGCCGTACTTTCTGGTTGTAGATCCATCCGCCTGGGCAAAACTGTCAAATATATGCTCACGTTTCTCTTCAGGAATACCTATACCCGTATCGGATACGCTAAAGTGAAGGCACACCTCTTGAATATCATGGTTATCTGCAGAGAGTTTCCCATTGTCCCCAGTCCAATGCCCGACCTTTAGTGCAACTTCACCATATTCGGTAAACTTAATAGCATTACTTAACGTATTTATAATAACCTGTTTTAATCGGAGTTCATCGCCTATTATCCAAACAGGGACATCAGGCTTTATTTCATAAACCAGCTGAATCCCCTTCGCGTCAGCTCCACAGCGAAATGCCTTGATTATGCCGTCCAGCACATAAACCAGATTAAAGTCATTTTCCTCTAACTCCATCCTGTTGGATTCAATCTTTGATAAATCCAAAACACTGTTAAGCAGGCTGAGAAGTGACACTGCGGACTCTTTCACTATTTCCATATTTTCTCTTTGCTCTCCCGACAATTCCGTCTCAAGAGTCAGGTCGGTCATTCCCATGATAGCGTTCATCGGTGTTCGTATCTCATGACTCATGTTTGCCAGAAAATTACTTTTGGCTGAGCTGGCTGTTTCAGCAGCTATTTTGGATTTTTCCAGGTCCTTTTCCGTCTGCCTGCATTTTATGCCGTATGTTACAAGAGGACGAAAAACAAAGAAGTAGAGCGCCGGCGATACCATCAGGATCAGCAATGATGAGTCCATAATTATCTCGGCTATTTTTGAGGTCGGAGGCATATTGGACAGAAAAAACATTACTACGGCTTCCGTGGCAAATATTGAAACAGCTGTTACAAAAAGAAAGTAGGCGGGGGACCTGTATCGCTTAACTCCTGACTTCATTGAGATGAGAACAGCTTTGTCAGCTTTAACTAGAATGAATAATATAAGGACAAAAAAACAGCACATTATTATTAGGGGAATTATTGAGGCCCTCAATAACGCAACATTCAGCATATTAATTTTATGGGTAATATCATCATAAATCTCAAAGGCACCGGCAAAGGCACCATTTATCATAATAGGCACATATGTTTCTACGACATCTTTTAAGACAACCTGACCTTCAAGTGTCTTCATGTCTTTCTGCACATGCTTTGCATAGGATTTGCCTTTAGCTACTATTTCGTGGAAATAGCTTTTGCTATTGAAACTGCCGACTTCTTCAGAGTCTGTAGAAAAAATAATTTCACCATCTTTAGAAAATATTTTAAATTTCCAGATATTCAGTTTTTTCTTGATTTGCTCAGCATGCTTAGAAAAATCATCTGAAAAAGAGTCTCCGGTTAATTCATTCTGCTGAAACATAAGCTTGCTCGCAAGAAGATTCGTAACACGTACAGCATCAGCTTCCGCATTTTCACATACCATTTTTGTGAATGAAGGGAATATTACATATATATTGACAACAGGATATATAATCGCGATGGCGCAGGAGAGAATAAAGATATATTTTAGCAGGCCACTGTCATTGAATTTTGCCTTGTTCATGTTCACAGGATTATATTTAGATCGGTTTTCAATTTTTCAGCAATTCCAAGCTTAGTCATTTCATCAACAAGTTTCTTTTTACTGACAGGCTTAACGATATAAGACCCTGCACCTCCCTTAAAAAGCGCTTGAAAGACATTTTTCGGGTCATCAAGAGCTGTTGTCATTATCACTTTCACCCTGTCCTTTCTTCCTACTCCCATACCTTTTTCGATGTCACGTATTTGGATCAATGCCTGCTGTCCATCAACATTGGGCATCATAATATCAAGGCAGATCAAATCATAGGGGAGGCTATTGAACCAGGACATTTTAAAGGTTTCAATGGCTTTATTCCCGTCTGTGACAACATCACAATCTCCATATTCCGACAGAAAATTCTGCATAATCTTAAGACTGATGTTGTCATCTTCTGCTATTAAAAATCTCATAGTATTCCTCCTTATTCATGACACTTTGCATTCAGCTCATAACTGCGCTAGTAGCTTATTTTGTCTAACCGCAGCTAAGTTAATTCAATAATTTTTCCGGCAATATTATCCAATGACAAGACACTGTCTACCCCACCTCTTTTAATCGCTTCATTGGGCATCCCGAACACTATCGATGTGCTCTCGTCCTGAGCAATATTAAATGATCCAGCCTCTTTCATTTCCATCATTCCCTTTGCTCCGTCATCTCCCATGCCTGTCATTATTACACCTAGAGCATTTTTTCCTGCATAGCGCGCAGCAGAACGGAACAATACATCAACTGAAGGGCGGTGACGGCTGACAAGGGGCCCGTCTTTGACTTCTACGTAATACCTCGCCCCGCTCCTTTTAAGCAGTGTATGACGGTTACCAGGTGCTATCAGGGCCTGCCCCCTGATCACAGTATCATTATCCGATGCCTCCTTCACTGTTACCCTGCAAATACCATTAAGACGATTTGCAAATGCCTTTGTGAAGTTTTCCGGCATATGCTGGACAATTACGATGCCGGGGGAATCTGGAGGAAGTGCTTGAAGAAAGACCCGGAGAGCTTCTGTCCCTCCTGTTGAGGCACCCACCAGTACAACCTTTTCGGTTGTCCTTATCATTGCCTTTGAAGAAGCCTTTGCCAGCACAGCGTCAGCAGTCAGTTTAGGGGCTACTTCATGAATTGTTGCAGAAATACGCTTTACATGCGCTAATGATGCAGCCTTTACAGCGTCACATATTTTTACTCTGGATTCTTCCAGAAACTGTTTTGTGCCGATGCTTGGTTTTGTTATTATCTCGACTGCTCCGTATTCAAGAGCTTTCAAGGTCGTCTCAGCCCCTACCCCGGTAAGACTTGAACAAACCACGACAGGGATTGGATGCTGGTTCATTATTTTCTTGAGAAAGGTGATGCCGTCCATACGAGGCATTTCTATGTCCAGGGTAATCACATCTGGAACTTCCTGTTTTAGCTTATCAGATGCCACGAACGGGTCAGCAGCAGTCGCTATAACTTCTATCCCCGGATCATGGGAAAGAATATCCTCCATTGTCTGGCGTACTACTGCAGAATCATCTACAATCAACACCTTAATCTTTTTTTTCATTTAATGTCTCTCATACCATTTTTCCCAATGATTGCATTATCTGTATTCTTTATTACCAAGCAGTTTCATAAAAACATCACCGGTTTGTGTGTTGAAATAAAGTTTTCGTCCGGAGGCGCCTCCTACATTTGTTGCTATGGAAGAGAGTCCGTTTGATTTGATTGTATGAATAGCGGCCTGAACATTCTGTATTCCAATACTTACTATCGGAACCACATCCGGTTTAGCATGCATCATTTCAGAACCACCAAATATTTTCACCTCTAATTCCCTGCTGCAGACACCGTAACCCTTATATTTTTTCACCATGTTATCTATAGAAGAATTTACGTATTTATACTCCTCCATTAAACTTCTGCATGATAATTTCGCTTTATATGTGGGCAAAAGGCCGTGACATATGGCCCCTATTTTAAGACGCGGATTAAACATCGTGACAGACACACA
Organism: Nitrospirota bacterium; assembly: GCA_003354025.1. GTDB lineage: Bacteria > Nitrospirota > Thermodesulfovibrionia > UBA6902 > UBA6902 > Glo-13. Next base: position 13,173 of record PIVU01000014.1, on the reverse strand, counting down.
TGAGCCAAGCACGGTAGATACCAGTGTCGGTTTTTCGGTTATATACATTTCTCCGGGTTTAAGGTAAACGATGGGTATTTTCTTGTCGCAAAGTCTCATGCTATTTTCCTGTAGATAGTAGGTGCAATCTGGGTCAAAGGCACATCAAGGCCGTGTATTGTTTCAGAATGTCCTAAAAAAACATATCCGCCGGGGTTCAGGTGCTCGCTGAACCTGTTAAGCAATGTCTCTTGCGTTGATCTGTCAAAATATATAATTACATTGCGGCAAAATATAATATCCATTGGTTCGCGCATACCAAAGTCGCCCTCCAGAAAGTTGAGCCTGCGAAACCTTACTGCAGACCTAAGTTCATGTGATACGCGTACCAGGTTTTTTTCTTTGTCTTTGCCTCTCAGCAGATACTTCTTCTTCTGGTCCATCGGGACAGGAGTGACTTTTTCATGCTCATAAATTCCTAGTTTTGCTTTTTCCAGGACCCGGGTTGATATATCAGTTGCAAGAATCGTATATCTTAATTTGAACCCCGGGCATCTCCGTGCAAATTCACTCAGCACCATTGCAAGAGTATACGGCTCTTCCCCGGTTGAACAACCCGCGCTCCATACCATTAGATCTTTCCCTATCCCTGCGCTACCTTTAGAAATCAACTCCGGCAGTGCATTCTGCACAAGATACTCAAAATGCCTTGGCTCCCGGTAAAAATCAGTCTTATTGGTCGTGACCACATCGATCATATGGACAAGTTCGTTTTCAGTTCCATTGGGGCTGAACAGATAATTACAGTAATCTTCAAGTGAATTCATGCCTAGATAGCGTATCCTCTTTTGAAGTCGGGACTGAAGCATGACTTTTTTGGACTGGGGCATCTTGATACCGCATTCACTCTGAATGAATTCGCTCAGGCGCCTGAAATCTTGCTCAGACAGTGATGTCGTAAATGTAGTTGTGTTGTCGGATATCAATGGTCTGCTCCACGGTTTAGATTATTTAGTAGTACCCTCTGGTTTATTTGCAGCACTGCACTCTTCGGTTTGCTTAACGATTACCAGCTCATCGATTGAGAATACTTTGTCGATATCAAGGATCATAATAAACTGGTCATCCCGTTTCCCCATTCCTTTGATGAAATCAGTGTTCAATTTTGTTCCGATTTTCGGTGCAGGCTCTATCTGGTCGGCTTCAAATTCATGAACCTCCTGCACTGAATCCGCCAGTGCGCCAAGCACTGTTATTACTCCGTCCAGCAATACCTCAACAATAATAATGCAGGTATTGACCGTTTTCTCTGCTGCCGACATGCTAAATTTACGACGAAGATCCACTACCGGTACGACCCCGCCTCTCAGATTGATAACCCCGCACATGAATTCAGGTGTCTGGGGCACTTTTGTAACTGTTGTATATTCAAGAACTTCGCGGACTTTTGAGATATCAATTGCGAATAACTCTTGGTCCAGTTTAAATGTAAGATGCCCTGTTGACTCTTCTATTTCTGCTATGCTCATGTCTTAACCTCCGGTTAAAAAGCTCTCAGCTTTCAGCCTTTGGTTTTTTATCCGCAGCTGAAAGCTGATCTCTGAATGTTTATAGATTCTTTTTAATATTTCTCAAAATCTCTGTCTGCTGCATCTGTGCCACTTCCGCCCATATTTAATGCGATTCCGGCGGGAGTTGCCGCGCCAGATGGTTCATGTTTAATCGCTGGAGTTGCTTCCGTAGGCTTTCTGAATGTTGAGGCTCTTCTTCTAGTGGAGTTCCCGTTGCTACTATTCACGTTTATCAGGGATGCAACCGCTGACTGCAGCTGTTCTGCCTGGGCAGACAGCTCCTCTGCTGTTGAAGCCATTTCTTCGGATACACCAGCATTCTGCTGAATTACCTGGTCTAATTGCTGTATTGCCTTATTGATCTGCTCAGCGCCTGTATTTTGTTCATTACATGAGGCATTAATCTCCTGGACCAGATCCGATGTTTTCTGTATATCTGGGAGCATCCTTGACAGCCTTTCTCCGGCCTGTTCAGCCACCTCAACGCTGGACGACGATAAGTCGCTGATCTCGGCTGCGGCTGACTGACTGCGTTCGGCCAGTTTCCTTACTTCAGCTGCAACAACTGCAAAGCCTTTTCCATGCTCTCCAGCCCGCGCTGCTTCAATAGCTGCATTTAAAGCCAACAGGTTCGTCTGCCGTGCTATCTCTTCTATAATCGATATTTTGCTCGCAATATCCCTCATGGCACCGACTGCCTGTGATACAGCTTCTCCGCCGTCCCTGGCATCAGTGGATGCCTTTCCAGCAATCTTTTCTGTCTGCTGCGCATTGTCGGAGTTCTGCCTGATATTGGACGCCATCTGTTCCATGGATGATGATGCTTCCTCTGCAGAAGCTGCCTGTTCTGTTGCTCCCTGAGACATCTCTTCTGAACTGGAACTCATCTCCTGGCTTGCAGCTGCTACATTGTCAGCAGCACTTTTTACCTCTGCCAGCACATTTGTAATGCTCTTCACAATAAATATACTGAGGGCCACTCCTATACAGAGCGCTATAAGCAATGTTATAAGAATAACGTTCTGGGCGGTTTTTTCATCTTCTGCAGCCTGCATTGCTGCTTCCTCAGTAAATTTTCCAATTTTTACAGCAAGTTCCACCATTTCTTTGCCCAGGCCCTCTTCTTCTTCTTCAACTTTTTCAGCCAACTGCTCAGCTTCATGAATATTCCCCTGGCCTATAGCATCAAACACAGTCAGGGCATGATTGTTATAATCAACATGTTCTTTATCGATCTTTTTTAGTTGAGATAGCACATTCTCAAATTCATTGCGGGCCTCGTCCGTATGCGCTGCCCTGATTGCTTCTTCTGCTATCTCTTCTGCTTTTATGATCTCTTCATTAGATTTTTTAGCAAAATCCTTAAAATGTTCTTCCGCTTCTAACAGGAGCCGCCCGGCATCCTGCTTTGATGCAAGAATTTCACCATAGCGCAATGAACGCTCAAAATAAAGCGCCTGCTCCATCTGATGTCCACTAATCTGATTAATTATTTCTGTGAGTGGAATGTCCTCTTCAGCAATTTCCGTAATGGCAGTGCCTATGGCGCTCAACTTTACAATACTGAATATTCCGATAGTCAGCATCAGGGCAATAAGAATCATTGAAAGACTGAACACCCTGGTGCCCACTTTCATGTTGTTAAGAAATTTCATACTATTTCCTCCTTTAATTAAATAGACTGTTAGTCCGGCAACGAGTAGTAGTCCTCCTGCAATACCGATCCATGCAATCATTGAAAAACCGCCTTCACTCTTATGAGAGCGTGCTTCTTTTTTAGAGTGTGTGGCTGCTTCCTTGTGGTCGTTATTGTTGTTAGTTTTTGATGTATGCTGATTTGTTTTTTTATGCCCGCCTGATGAGTGTCCTGCGGATGACTGTGAAGACGCATTAGAAGTCTTGCTGCTATGAGTCGGAGCAGTATGTTGAGTGCCCCCTGACTTAGACGGCGCACTCAGATGTGCAAATAAAATACTGCCTGTAGTGACCGCGATGACTTCCCTGTCATTTAAAGGCTGCGTCGGCCTGGCATTATGACCGACTAATGAAACAAACTCTTCAATCTGCTCCGCAGATGCTTCGACCGGTGTTTGCAGCACATACCACTGCACATCCTCACTGCACGGCGGTGTTGTAAGCGAGCCACTGAAGTGGTAGTACGATCCGTTGGATGGGAGCAGGCTTGATCCGTTGATCTGAGTGTGACTCACCTGCTCACTGTTAACCTCATGAGGCATCTCATTCCATAATGTACCGATAAAGGGGTTGTACTCTCCCTTTTCAAGAAAGACGCCTACAACCGCCAGCTGTCCCTCGCTATTCTGGTGGACAAAGTGCGCCTGCATGTCGTAGGACTTTCCATTAACAGAGTCTTCACTCGGACTGTGGAAATGCAACTGCAGAAGCTTGTAAGTCTTTCCGCTTACTCTCATGAAACTGTCGGAACCATAATTTACCTGGATTGTGTGGCCGTTGTTGATCATCTTCAGAGGAGTGTCCCTGTAGTCAAACTCGATTGGACCGAGGTCTCCCCTCAGTGCTTTTGTGGGTATAATATTAACGGGAGACTGGCTCATTCCCAGTTTACAGGTCCCGTATTCGGGTTTAACGTCGCCCCAGTTGGCCGGTCCTGATGCACCGCTATATCCCCAGTGAGCGCCTCCGCCTGCTCCATAGCTGTTTAGCGTAATTAGCGTCATCACCGCTATTATCATGGTGATTATGATATGTTTCTTTCTCATCTTTCCCTTTTCTCCTTCCGAGTATTACGATTTAGCGCAATTGCCTTATTGTTAATTATTGCTATTGCCTGCTAACAGCGACCTTTCAGACTGCAGCAGCTTGGAAACATCTATAATAAGCGCGACTGTTCCGTCACCGAGTATGGTCGCTCCAGATACCCCTTCAATATCCTTATACACCCTGCCCAATGATTTAATCACGGTCTGGTGCTCGCCTATTACATGGTCAACCACAAATCCCACTCTCTGCCCGTTTACATTAGTAATCACAATCTGCTCAATATCCGGCTTGCCGCCATATATTGAAAACTTCTCCCGCAAGTTGATATAAGGCACTATTTCACCTCTGACGTTAGATATCTGTCTGCCATGCGCATTTGAAATGTCCTCCCCTGTAAGTTCCACGCATTCCTTTACTAATGACAGAGGCACTACAAACATCTCTTCACCTACCTTCACTAACAGTCCATCAATTATTGCCAGTGTAAGAGGAAGTGAAAGGGTTATTGTTGTGCCCGTGCCCTTATGACTCTCAATATCTATCGATCCCCGGACCGCCTCAATATTGCGCTTCACAACATCCATGCCCACTCCCCGGCCCGATACGCTGGTTATCTTTTTAGCAGTTGAAAAACCCGGGGCTAGTATTAGTGCAAAGATCTCTTTTTCGCTTAGTTCGGCATTCTGCTCTATCAGCCCTTTCTCAACTGCCTTTCCACGTATTGCTTCAGGGTCGAGACCTGCACCATCATCATTTATCTCTATTACAACATTGGCCCCTGAATGTCTTGCCGTCAGGTTCAGCGTGCCCTCTTCAGGTTTTCCAAGAGACCTGCGTACATCCGGGGATTCAATCCCATGGTCTATGCTGTTTCTTATAAGGTGCACCATCGGGTCATTAAGCTTCTCAATCACCGTTTTATCAAGCTCGGTATCCGAGCCCTCAGTACTCATCTGTACTTCCTTGCCCATTTCATCAGAGAGGTCCCTTACCAAACGTTTAAACTTGCTGTACATAGTGCCTATTGGCACCATGCGGACGCTCATCGTATTGTCACGCAGCTCCTCGGTCAATCTCTCGACTTCCTCTGAAATAAGGAACAGTTCAGGGTCGTTTCTTGATGCACTCGTCTGCGTAAGTCTTGCCTGTACTGTTACCAGCTCTCCGACCAGGTTTACAAGGTTATCCAGCTTATCGGATGACACCCGGATACTTGATGAAGACAGTCCTGCTTTACCTTTCTTCTTTAGACTACTTCTGACATGCTGCTGTTCGGCCAATGCCGACTCAACTTTGCCGCTGTCGATACGCCCGGAATCAACCAGAATCTCTCCAATAGGTTTCTGACCATCGAGCGATTTCTGGAGATCTTCTTTAGATATATCTTTTCTCTCAAGCAGAATATCTCCTATACGCTTGTGTGGTCCCGATATTTCCTGCCAATCTTCTTGACTTACATAACCTTGACTGGCAAAAACGTCTTGCAGCTTATTCTGAATAGCTTCTTCATCTAAATTGTTTCCGCCGGCAATGCTATCAATGTCCAGCTCACAATCATCTACTATAAAAATGAAAACGTCTTTAATTGCATTCACCCCCATACTGGTAGTTAGAATTATGTCCCAGTATGTGTAGCAGTGCTCAGGATTGATATCGACTATCTGAGGGATGGCATCTGTTTGGGCTGTAATCCTGCAGTCGCCAAGCAGATGTAACTCATTAATTAAATGTATCGGATTTATTCCCCTTATGAAGATGTCCAGAGGAGGCCGAAACCGGATTCTGTATGTAACGTCTTCTTCTAATGCATTCTCCACAGATTGGGGGGGGGCCGGGGATGTTTTGACCTCATGGAGGACGATTGTCTTAGGGGACAGAGCTTTGAGGGAAGCTATTATATCCCCGGCCATTTGTTTATCTGCTAATTCCGGTTCATCCAGTAATAATTTAATATGATCTCCAGCTGACAATGTTAAGTCTATCAGTTCTTTTGTAACTGACATCTCACCATTTCTCACTTTATCAAATATGTTTTCGATGTCATGTGTAAATGAAGCTATATCATCAAACCCAAACATTGAGCCTGAACCTTTTATCGTATGAAGCGCCCTGAAAATAGTTCCGACAATTTCCATATCTTCAAGGTTATCCTCCAGCTCAAGCAGGGAAGTCTCAAGTGCTGAAAGAAGCTCATAAGCTTCTTCTACATATGCCGCCTTATGCTGTTCATTGTTTGACATCAGTCACACTCCTTGCCTTGATCAGTCCATAGACAACTTTTATCGCACTCAAAACCACAGCCTGTATGCCGTAATAATCCGGCTTCCTTGACGGCATTCCTGAATATTTCCTGACACATAACGGACAGCGTTAATTGTTTCTTCAAGTCCGATGATGTCTTGTGTACCGAGCAGAGCAGCTGCAGAAATGAAAGATCAATTGCCGAGGCTTTTTCAAGATTTACAATTAAATGTTCCGATGTGTCTAGTGACCTGATAAATATCCCCTGCAGTGCAGTTGCGTTTTCAATTGTCAATTCACCGTTTATAGTTAACGTTTTTTCACTGCCCAAATCTTCAACCTTGAAATCAATCATTTCCTCTCCCAGCAGCCCCTTTTATCCTTCAGATATGAGTCCAGGGCCTCGTCTACTACTTCTTTTATTTTCTTTCTTTCCCAGTAGGCTGTAGCCTTGATTTTCGCAACCTGCTCTTTCCTTATGATAAATGTTGCCCTTGTCCATTCCGGACGCAGACCTGCCAGAGAAGAACAGATTTCATCATTTTCTTCTTTTAAATTATTTTTCATTTCATTTTCAATCTGAGAATCAATCATTTGCCCTCCAAATTATTATCTTTTTATAGTTAACCGCTACCGAACAAATTTTTTTATTACATTTATCAGCTGCTCAGGTTGAAAGGGTTTCACGATCCATCCGCTGGCGCCGGCTGCCCTGCCTTCCTTTTTTTTAGAATCCTGGGATTCGGTCGTCAGCATGACAACCGGTGTAAACTTGTGAGTCGTTGAACTTCTCAATTGTTTGATCAGTTCAATCCCGTCCATATTCGGCATATTCAGGTCAGTTACGACCATGTCTACTTTTGTTCCATTGACTTTACTTAATGCATCCTTGCCATCGTCTGCTGCAATAACATCATATCCCGCATCTTTTAAAGCAAAAGATACAAGCTGTCTCATTGAAGCAGAATCGTCAACAATCAAGATGGTTCGTCCCATATCTCACACTCCTCATCGTTTTCTTGCACACATTGTTCTTTAGTCAGAGCGCCTTCTAAAACTCTTCTTTCTGATTCCATTGTGTAAATCTCTTCAAGCGATTCGCACTGTGTATCCAGTTGATCGGGGAACATTAGCTCTCCATCATTACCATCATGCTCTGCCAGTTTCTCAAGTTCGACCTTAAATTTTGAAAGAGGCTCAATCACATGCTCTATTCGCTGTCTTGTTATATCCTGAAACTGCATAGAAACAACTATGCTGCCTATATCAGATGCTAAAGCCTCTGTCTTTCTCTGCAATTGATCGAGTGACTCCTTGGCCTCACTTATGGTTTCATCCATCTTCAGAAGGGATTCATTAACTACGGCTGATGACTCAACTGAGACAGTCTCTGTATCCGAAGCACTCTTATCCGCCTTCACATATATTTCCTTCGTGGTAGTCTCAACTTCCATTACAATTCTCCGGATTTCGTTTGCCGCGCTATTTGACCTGTCCGACAATATCCGTACTTCATCAGCGACGATCGCAAATCCTCTGCCATGCTCCCCCGCTCTTGCTGCTTCAATTGCAGCGTTTAAAGCAAGAAGGTTAGTCTGTTTGGCTATATATCCGATCTCATTAACCATGGTCTTAGCATTACCGGTTGCCTCAATGATAATCCGCATATCATTCAACGTATCCTTTGTTACTCTGACCGTACCCTGCAGTGTATCTATGACTCCATTCAGTGATTTCTTACTTAATTCAGTAAGCGTTTCTCTCCCACATTCCCCATCGCCAGCAAGTTTTCCAAATGCATCAGATGCTTCTGTAGACTGGTTCCTGGCTCTCTCCACAATACTCATAAATTTATTACCTATATCAAGGGATGCCGATTCTGTCTGCTGTGTTACTTCCTGCAGCTGCCCTACTAATACGGGGATCAGTTCTGATTTATTTTTAAGGAGCTTATTGAGTCTTTCCAATGAGGAATCTATACGCGATTTGTATAGAATGTACTCCTGTTTTTCTTCGTACAGTGTTTCCTTTACATACTTTTTCACAGCCAGGTATACGATAGCTGTAATTACCGCGCATATTATCATGACTGCAATCACTCTGAAAGCCCAATCCTCTATCAGGACGGCGGGCAGGACCACAAGTAGTGCCGGAATAGTTTTTCCAAACAGTTTGAAATTCTTTAGTGCTGCCATTTTCCCCTCGATTCTTAATTTGCAGCGGGTGTATCTTTACGGCCGCTGCCTATTTAAAGATCTTATTATTTCCCTGTCGTGTTTCATCTTATCGAAAGAATCCGAAAAACCATTTAGAGGGGAAAGTATATTTTTTTATCGAGGGATAGCACTACATTGTGACAGGGTTTACCCTACATTTTACTAAAAGCAAAAGGGCATGGAAATTAAAAGGATGAAAGAACGGGTGATTAATTAGTCAAGCTTATTCTCACTCATCAGCCACTGCACCGCGTGCAAAAAAAGTTTACGTGAGTCCTTGTAATTCATTTTTGTTTTAATTCGGTTCATATAGGATTCAACGGTCTTAACACTTAAACATAATTGATCTGCTATATCTCTGGTTTTAGTGCCCTTACCTATCATTTCAAAAATCTCAAGCTCTCTATTGCTTAATGGATCGGTTGGTGAAGTGTATGCTCCCGATTCTTTTTTAACAAACTTATTTAACATCTGTTTACCGACTAAACCACTAATATAGATATCGCCGGCTATAATAGCCCTCATTGCTTTTACGATTTTATTAGGAGGTTCATGCTTCATAACATAGCCCCGTGCACCAGCCCTAAGACATCTCTCCGCATATATTGATTCATCATGCATTGATAATGTCAACATGCGCAAATCAGGATATGACTCAGAGATATCTTCAATTAGTCGCAACCCATTTTTGTCACCAAGCGTAATATCTACTATAGCAACGTCAGGGTCGTTCTCCCTAATAGCAGTCATTGCCTCAATGTCATTGTTGGCAGTGCCGCATACATCAAAATCATTTTGCTGATTTATAAGTTCAGCCAAACCATTACAAACGATTGGATGGTCATCAACAATTAATACTTTATTCTTCAGTTTATTAGCAATATTATTTTGTCTTGTCATACCCCTCCCTCTTCTAAGTTTTCACAAATTTGTCAATCTCTGATCTTTACCCTGAATTATTATAATGTTTCAGACAAAACCGTAATGGCACACGTTACTGTTGTTCCCCCCTTCTTGCCAGGTGATATGTTAAATGATGCATTAATAATACCCGAACGGTACTTCATTATTTTCAGACCCATACCATTTGAACGTTCACTCGATGGTTGAATCCCTATACCATTATCGCTGACTGTGACATACAATATCCCTTTAATCGTGTAAAGCCGTATTTCAATCCTGTCCGCCTCACTATGCTTCACAGCATTGTTAACTGCCTCGTGTACAATACGGTATAGCTGGTTAACAGCATTTTTGCTTATTGTAAAAAAACCACTACTAATAACCCTGCACTGTATATTGAATGTCTTTATTGTATATGCAGACAGTGACTCCAGGGCGTTAATAAGGCCCCGGCTTCCTATTATAACCGGAGAGAACCCCTGTGATATCTGGGAGATCCTTATTTGCGCTTCATTTATGAGAGCTGCAATCTCATAAGCTTTTTCAGACTCGGTCATCTGTGCTTTTTCTTCTAGGAGACCTGCCAATCCATGGATTTTAAATGAAATGCCGGTAAGAATCTGCCCAAGATCATCATGGAGCTCATACCCTATCCTCTTTCTTTCCTTATCCTCAATGGCAAGAATTGTTAACTCCATGTTTTTACGTTCGGTGACATCATTAGACAATACAACCTCAGCCTGCCTTCCATCAAAACCTATAGTATGAGATGTAATTTCAACATATATTAAAGTCCCGTCTTTCTTAACATGTCTCCAACTGTCTTCTACATTGTCAAGACCCGTTGTAACTTTTTCAACGTTCTCCAGCAATGCAGGAATATCTTTCTGTGGGCGAATGTCCATTATTGTCATTGATAAAAATTCGTCCCTTGTATACCCATAATGCGCAACTGCAGATTTATTCACATCAAGGAAGCGAAGGGTTTCAATATCATAAACCCACATAGGATGCGGGTTACTCTCAAACATAGTTCTGAACTGCTGCTCACGTTCCTGCAGTTCCTTCTCCGATTCCTTACGTTTTGTAATGTCGTCGAATACGATTGCAAAGAATCCTTTTTTGGGGGAATATGCTGAAATTGAATAGTGCCTGCCTAACTGTTCATTATACTTTTCAAACTTAAGCGTTCCGCCTTCCAATGCCACTTTACCATACTTACCTATCCAGTCGAACCCGTCACCCCTGATATCAGGAACAACTTCCGTAACCCTTTTCCCTATTACATTCTCCCTTTCTAATCCTGTAAACAATTTAAATCTTTCATTTACCTCAACGAATACATAATCGACAGGTTTATTGCTGTCATCAACTATAATTTCATGCAAAGCAAATCCATTAAGCATATTCTCAAACAAACTTTTATATCTCGTTTCACTCTCAGTAAGTTCCTTTTCTGCCATTTTTCGTTCAGTGATATCAAAGATATAATGCACGTATAAATCATCCGTCAGGGGAATCCAGAAACCTTTCCAAAACCGACCTTGTGATTCAGCCTCAAACTCTCTTTTTTTAGTATCCTTCCAGACATCTTCTGCTTTACAAAACGGACAGGGGAAATTTCGTTTTGCAGCACTTTCAAAACATGTCTTGCCTACAGCAGCACCCAACTTCCTTGCAACTTCATTACAAGCTACAATCTCTCGTGTGTGTTTTTTTATAATAAGCGCTATACAGGGCAGATTATTTAATAGAACATTACGCAGATATGATTCTTTTCTGCATGTGTCTTCTGCTTTAATCCGCTCCCCATACAGCTGTGCATTTTTTATCGCAGACCCTACATTCAAACCTATTGCACTGGTTAAAAGGATAATGTCATCGCTGAACTTGTCTGGCGAGCGGGTAAGGAGGTTCATGACTCCAACTATATTATCGGCAGAATAAATCGGTACACCAATATAAGAATTAAACCCCTCGCTTCTGATTACAGAACGCTCAACTCGGGGATCATTTGAAGCGTTTTCAGAAATGTAAATTGGCTTACCATCTTGCGCAATTCTGCCGGTCAATCCCTCACCGAGTATAATTTGTTTCTGTCTGTACTCATCAACAAATTGATCGGAAAGTCCTATTGAAGCGCCCCAAGACAAAGAATCTGCATCCTTGTCCTTTAGAAAGATCATCCCTACGGTGGCATCGGCAGCCATCAGGGCTCCCTTTAAAATTAATTTCAGAACCGCATCAAGCTTCAGGGAAGAACATGCCATTGCGCCGACATGATTAATTGCCTCTATACGGCTTTTATGAGCGCTAAGTATAGATTGTTTTTTCTTTCTCTCCGTTATATCACGGCCAATGCCCATTACACCAATAACATTCTGACTTTCATCTCTAAAAGGAATATTTTTAAATTCACAGATAACACCTGAGTCTTTAAAAGTCAGCTCATATTGAGGGCTTTCCCCACCCAGCGTCCGTTTATAAACGTCCATTGCTTTTATTAAGTTATCATCGTCAAAAAGAGGGGCAAAAGGCTTCCCGAGAATACTATCAACTTTGTGATTTGTAAATTTTTCAAAAGAATCATTTGTATATAAAACAATTCCTTGATCATTACAAATTAATGCCAGATCATTACTATTGGATAAAAGACCTTTATATTCTTCTAACACCTGCTCACCATTCCATCATATTCTTTCCATTCGATAAAATTCGAATGCTAATAACATTCACAGCGGACTTGCAGTATCGCTATCCATTACAGCATATTCACTTATCGCTAAAAAAAGGGGGGGGGCATCCCGGTATTATTATCAAGCACAATTGTATTCAAATAGTTACTTGTCAGCATATTACTTTTGATAATCCAAGAGTTGTTGAGTAAAGACAAATTGTTGATATATATTTCCTTTTGTCGTGATATAATATTACCACATAAAATAAATAAATCAATAAAATTAATCAGATATGCACATTCTAGCGATACAGGCAATGAAGAACTGCAGGGAACAGCCCTGTAAGAATTTGGAGACATTTTAGAATTGCTGCATTTTCAGGAAATCTTTTAATCGCTCTACACCTTCTTTTAGCATATCTATTTCTTTTGTATACGCAAACCTTACATAATGATTTGTCCTGTTATTCCCAAAATCAATACCGGGAGTTATAGCCACTGCCTTTTCATCAAGGAGGCGCGTGCAGAAATCCATTGAGTCATTACTGTATTTGCTTATATCTGCCCAGATATAAAAAGCCCCGTCAGGCGCGGAGTCAATGGTAAAGATGTCTTTTAATTCATTGTACAAATAATCTCTGCGTTTCTTGTAAGTTTCCCTTACGTTAGCAAGGTACTCATCGTCAAACGCTTCCAGTGCTGCGTATTGCGCCGGTGTACTGGCAGCTATATAAATATTCTGCACTATAATTTCTGCCTTCCTTACCAGTTCTTCAGGCAATATCATCCAGCCCAGCCTGTACCCGGGCATACAGTAATATTTTGAAAAGCTATTAACAACGAT
>PIVU01000640.1 GCA_003354025.1 Nitrospirota bacterium | reverse complement strand
GCACCTCTATCAGCATTTGACATACCCATACTTGTGTATACAGTTGAAAGTCTCTGTACGTTGTGATGTCCACCTCTCATGTGACAGTACTGACAAGTAGGTCCAACATAATCAGCATCAGCCAGCTTCTTGCTCATGTCAAATTGAGTCGGGTCCCATTTGTTAACCTGGTATACAGTACCGTGTATTGAGATATCATATGCTTCCCAGTCTCTGTGGTCTTTACCCCAGTGACAAGTCTTACACTGCTCAGATTTCCTGGCAACCGCAGGATTGAACTGATGTCTCTGATGACAAGTACTGCAACGTTCTTCAGGACTTGTGTGACAGAAAGTACATCCTGCAGTATCTCCAGGAGGTCTTTCAATTGACCATGCACACTCAATCTGCGCAAAACTTGCACATGAAGCGTGTGAACCAATACCACCCTGTGCATTCTGAATGTACTGCTCTTCATGACAATCACTAACGCCACAAGCCTTCGAACTTGGCATTAATAACTTCTGGTGATTGTTACCA
>PIVU01000147.1 GCA_003354025.1 Nitrospirota bacterium | reverse complement strand
GGCATTCAATGCTTCATGAAGTGTAATCCCGGCAGCTATTACAGTAAAGGCATCATCATTACTCTGCCGCAAAACTTTACTCCCACCGATCTTAAAATCATCACTTTCATTATAAATTAACTGTGTTGCTGACCTGGTAGTTCTGATATATGATATTCCTTTATGTTCCGCCATTCTCTCTACAAGCCTCTCAGTTGATATGGCATCACAGGGATAAAGTACAACACTGTTCAGGATTGCCCTGAACATTGATATATCCTCAAGACCCATCTGGGAAGCGCCGTCTTCACCGATTGATACGCCGGCATGTGAACCGCAATATTTAATATTTGCATCAGAGTACTGGCCCATTCTGATCTGGTCATAGGCACGGGTCAAAAATGCTGCGAAAGTTGAGACAAAGGGAATCTTCCCCCTTATAGAAAAACCCAGCGCTGTCCCGACCATGTTCTGTTCTGCAATAAACATTTCAAAAAAATGATCAGGGTACTCATTTTTAAATATTTCAGCATATGATGAATTACTTACTTCAGCATCAAGAACTACCATCTTTGGAAAGGCTGAAAATATTCTCTTTAAAGCATTGCCGTATGCCTTTCTCGTCGCAACTTTTTCATCCATATCATAGGATAGACTTTGCAGCCCTTCAGAAGCGCCATGGGCAGGCTTAATGTCTTCGGGAAGCTCAATTTTACCTCTTATTTCCGTATCAGGATTCCCCAGTTCCTGCAGAGCTGCATCCAGGTCTTCCTTCCCGAGAGGCTTTCCGTGCCAGCCGTCTTTGTCCTCAAAAAAAGAAACGCCTTTTCCCTTCTTAGTTTTTGCAATAATCATAACAGGCTTATCGATGCTAGATCCTGCCTTATTAAAAGCAGAAAGAATTTCATCCATTGAGTGACCATCAATTACAATGGGTGTCCATCCAAATGACGCAACACGATCCTTATACACATTGACATTATGACCGTACATGGTTTCCCCACGCTGTCCCAGTCTGTTAACATCAATAATCCCAACAAGATTATCAAGCTTATAATGTGATGCTATCTGCATGGCTTCCCACTGTGATCCCTCGGCCATCTCACTGTCACCGAGCAGAACATATGTTTTATAGGGCAGTTTGTCAATATACTTAGCATTCATTGCCATTCCTGCGCCAACAGATAGTCCCTGGCCCAGCGAACCTGTTGCAGCTTCAACAAAATCAAAAGCTTTTGTAGGATGCCCTTCAAGACGTGAGCCGAACTTTCTCAAACTCATTAATTCTTCCTCTTCTAAAACTCCTGCTGCTACCCATTGAGCATAGTAAAGTGGCGAAGCATGACCTTTTGAAAAAATCAGTCTGTCATTGTTGGGGTGTAAAGGGTTCTCTATATCAAATCTGAACACTCCTCCGAAAAGTAACCCCGTCATCAAATCCGCTGCTGAAAGAGATGAGGTCGGGTGACCGGACCCGGCCGTAGTAGTCGATGTAAGGCTAAGTCTTCTTATAAGAGACGCAATCTTATTGAGTTTTTCCAGAGAAACCACACTACCTCCTGTACGCTATCAGTCGTATATATATTCAATGTTAAATTATATAGTTAGTGACGTTGATATGCAATTACCTTATTCAATAGGGAGGCGATAAACCTCCCATGAATGTGCCCTGCTACTTCATTTACTGGATAAGCCTGTAAGGATAAGCCCTCTTTGTCCACTCACTACCCGGGTATTTCTTATTCAGCTCTTCATAGGCCTCTTTCAAAGGTACAGGATTCTGTGTGCTCTTGTAACGGCTAACTCCCTGCAGATAAATTCCCTCAGGAGTAAATTCACTGTCTGGATACTTGGTGAGCAGATTATCAAAGTAAGACAGGGCCGTATCAAGTTTTTCCGCATCAAATGAAGATTTGCCTATAGCGAGATACAAAGACGGAATAAAGTCCTCCGGAGATAAAAACCCCAACGTTCTGTAATGTTCTCTGCCTTCACTGTCTAGAGTAATAATTGTTGGTGTCCATTTCACATTAAACTTTGACGCATAAGGCTCTGAATCAAATACCACCCTTAAGGGAATAAAATTATCATTAATAAAATCAATAACCTTTTCATCGGGATACGTAACTGCATCCATTTGCTGACATCCAATTCACCCAGGATTGTAAAAATCCATCAGTATATACTTATCTCCTGATTTTGCACGGGACAGGGCTTTATCCATTTCACTTTCCCAAGCTATTGTTTTCATGGTCATCACGCTCCTTTTATAAGGTTTACAGTCTGGCTTCCTTAGTGATCGATATCTTCATCCAGCCACCTTCTGACCTTTGACATTTCATCAACGGTCAGATTCATTTTTGGAGTATTACCATCATCATCAATAATCATCTTCACCTTGTCAAACTGTGTCCTGCACATACCTATAGTATCAGCAAACCCCTGAGTATCCGACTCTGAATATGCTATCGCTGTTTTTATATTCCTTCTCGCTTCAAATTCATTGCCGATGTGAGCATAAGCAGTTCCTCTGGCAAAAAAGGCCGCACCGTTTTCTGGCTGCAACCTAATCGCCATATCAAAGTCTCCTATAGCCTCTTTAAATTTCTCATCTGTCAGATATGCAATCCCACGATATAGATGTGCCCGTATATTATTATCATTCATGTTCACTACAGAGCTAAAATCATTTATTGCTTTTTCTTTTTCCTTTTGCCTGAGATAGGCTACACCCCGGCTAAGGTATACGATTTCAGTTTTTTCACCGGCATCAATGGCTTCCGAGAATCTACTGATGCTTTCACCCAGTTTGCCTTCAATGAATAACCGCTGTGCTTTCTCGAACAGTTCCCTCTGGTTCATACACTGACCTCCCCGTGAATTAAAGGTTAAGTCTTACTGCTCTCATACATAAAACACTGAGGGTCTTCTGAAAGATAATCATTCCCTCCACGAGACTGTGAATATGCATATGCTATTGCCCTGCAGCCCCTGCAGCCGCCCCACCTGCTGCAAGTCCGGCAGTTTTCATTATATTGACTTCTATCACGCAGCTGATTCAGCACTTCTGACTCTGCCCATACTTCCCGAATACTGTCTTTCCTTATATTCCCGATGGGGATACTCAGCCGTCTGCACGGATTTATAGTTCCATCCGGACGAAATGTCAGACCGGAAATTCCAGCCGCACATCCTCCGTATGCTGTATAACCCATATTCTCATTTGACCTGCACTTATTTTGAGAAGCAACCGGATCTCCGGTAACAATGTCGAGGCCTTTGATATTAACGTCCTGCAGACTGTCATAGAGATGCCTAATTCTTTCAGTATCTACCATTTCGCTCAAAAGCTTCCTGCCCCTTCCTGCCGGTACCAGCCGAGAAAATCCCATTTTTTGCACACCCATATTAGCTGCAATAGATATCGATTCATTCACGTAATCATAATTCAAATTTGAAAGAGTCATATTCAATGTTACTTCTATCCCGTTATCCAGGAGATGTTTCACACCATCTACAGAGCGTTTATAGCTGCCCTTCCCTCTGATTACATCATGCAGCCCCTCAGGCCCCTCTATGCTTACCTGGACTCCACTTATGCCTATATTCTTCAATATGCCGGCCTTTTCCCTGTTGATGAGGGTGCCGTTAGACAGAATATATATTTCAAAGTCATAACTCTTTATTTCCTCGAGTATCTTAAATAAGTCGGTCCGCAAAAATGGCTCACCTCCGGTAACGTTAAATGCCGATGAGAAATTAATACCCTGTTCCCCAGTCCAGGCGCGCAGTGTGTCCGACACTTCAGAGATAACTTCTTTAATTTCATTGAAAGAGAGTTCTTCACTGCATGAGCCGCTCTGGTAACAATGACTGCATTTAAGATTGCATTTTTCAGTTAAATGCCACTGAATAAAGAAATCATGATCATGATGTAACGCTTCATTATTTACTTGTTTAACCATATGGATTCATTACAAATTGCCATAGATGTAGTCTACGGGTGTTAATTAAATATATATCCATACCTGTTGCATACATATGATATAAATCATAATCCCTGCTTTTGATTAATTTAAGTGCATATTATTTATAATAAATAAGACACAGGAGCACTGACAAAATGCCAAAAAAGAAAACAGATCGAAAAGAAAGAATTAACGGGCAGGCAGACGGCAAATCATCCAAATTCACCTGCTATAACAAGGACTGCAAGCTTCGAAAGCAGAAATCATGTAAAGGTTTTGAAGGCTGCCCCGGCTTTCAGAGCAGATAGTCATAAGAATACTCAGTCCTATGAAAACCAGAATCCATAAATGAGCAGCCAGGCAAAAGATCCTGAAAAAGCCAGTATTTTCTCTATACTGCTCAGTCTATCACTGGTAACTATTGCATACAGGCTCAACGGTGAAGTAAGAAAACATGCAGTTATATAAATCCATTTAGGTACCCTTTCCCTCCGGGTAGACTCAGGAAAAACTGCACAAAAAGGACACTCTATTTCTCCCTCAAGTCTGTGACCGCAACGGGCACACCTGGTTATACCGAGAATCTCATCAATGTTGTCATTGTCCATGTCAACGAATCCTTGAACTACGAATGTGTATTATAATATAACTGGTTATTCAAATAGTGTCAGACTCAATATCGGGAAGCAGGCTTTCATCAAAAGGCATTACATCAAGAGACGTCATTACCTTTTCAATATCACTTATAAAACTCCGGTCATCTAACTCCTCAATCTCCTCAAGAATGGCCCGTTCTACTAATTTATCGAATTCATCAAAGGCAAATGATCCATCAAGAACGCCAACTTTCTCCAGAAAAGATAGTATACTTTTTTCATCCCTTATCAAGACAGCCGAATCTATCCCTAATCGTTCCACATTGTCCGGCACTAAAATATACCAATTCAAAGCAGTACAGAGAGCGTCATAAAGCGTTATAATGCCGAGAGAAATATCTTTCTCTTGCAGCCGTATTTTTCCGCCTCGTATATGCAGCCTTGCACGCATTAACAAACTTTGGATCGGACCAAGCTTATTTTCATCTACTAAACCAAAGTGAGGCATTTCATCTCCTTTAAAGAGTTTTAAGGAACGCTAATATGTCTGAAATTTCCTCATCAGATAGATATTCAAAAGAGGGCATCCTGCTATAGGGTTTCTTTAATTGCATTACTATATTTTCAGTAGTTGCCGGCCGCCCGCTTATAGGCAGTTTTTCATTCATCAATATCCCTTTCATGCCCGGGCCTACTTTGTTTTCGTTGCTGTCAGGAGAATGACAGAATATACATTTTACTTCATACAGATTTTGTCCCCTAGCAATTTGCTCCTTATCATCTGATATACCAGCTCCTGACATGGCCAATATTTTATTGCCTTCACCCCTGGCAATTGCTTTTTTATATTGCGCAATTTTATCGATAGAATTGTCAGTACCGAACTTTGAGACAAGCATATAGTATCCCCCTGAAATTCCGGTCATAACGAAAGTAAGCATAACCATTAACAGGCCGATGATTTTAATATAGCTGTAAAACTCCCGGTATATTCTTATAAAAAGATATTTAAAAAACATGAGCATAGCTATGGATAAGGCCATTGTTCCGTGAAATGTACTTCTTGAAGACAGTTCAGCTCTGGACACGACAATATAGTCCAGACAGTAGTAGGATACAATGATAAATAGCAGCAAATAGATTCTGCCCGTTAGTCTATGTATCATCATAAGCTTCTTTACATCGTATTTCTGCCTGCTGCGGCCGAAAACTTCAAACATGGTGAACATAGCAATAACAGCCAATATTGAAACAATTGCCGCAAGGATGGATTTCATGAAAAAATCAGACATCAATAGCCCCTGGTATAACTGTTTATAGTATAACTATATTATTGTTTTCAGCTTCATTTAGTAACATGATATATATCATACGCTATTTACAGTTTTGGTTTTAAAAACAGATTTAACAGCAACCTGTATTATGCCAACCGTTACTCTTTCACATCTTACATAGCAGACAATCTTAAATTTAAGATTATGTCATATTAACCGATAAGATAGAGAGATATGACAGGCATACAATTATACATCAGAAAAACGAGAGCGCACTAAATGGAAGGCAAAGTTCTTTTTGTTGATGACGAAGAAAATGTACTAAACTCAGTTGACAGATTATTTTTCAACGAAGACATGAAAATCCTCACAGCAGCCAGTGCTGAAGAGGCCTTAAACATTTTCAACAAAGAAGAAATTGCAGTTATAGTATCAGATCAATGTATGCCCGGAATGCAAGGCATAGACCTTCTTGCAAAAATCAAAGAGCTTTCTCCCGATACTTTAAAAATATTAATGACCGCCCACGCTAACCTGGGTGTAGCCGTAGATGCCATTAATCAGGGAGAGGTTTTTCGTTTCATTATCAAACCCTGGGACAATGTGAATCTTGTCTCAACTGTCAAAGAGGCATTTAACCGATATCAGGTTGTTCAGTCTTTAAGGAATATTGATGAGTCCACATTTCTCTCACTGGCACAGACCATCGAACTTAAAGATCCTTACACCAGTGGACACTGCGAGCGAGTTACTAATTATGCTCTTATGATTGCTTCAGAGCTTGGCTTTCCAGAGGACGATTTAAAATCAATCAAGTTCGGTGCATGGCTCCACGATTGCGGTAAAATTGGCATCCCGGAGAACATATTAAATAAAAAAGGTCCTCTTAGTGAAAGAGAATACGACATAGTAAAAAAGCACCCGGCCTGGGGAGCAGAGGTTGCCAATCAGGCGAACCTGTCTCAAAAAATCGTCAATATTATTCATTATCACCACGAGCGGTATGATGGGTCAGGATATCCCTCCGGCATTCAGGGAGACTCCATGCCAGTTGAGTCACGAATTGTCACAGTTGCAGATGTGTATGATGCACTTACAAGCAACAGATCTTATCGTGAGAAATACTCCAATGATAAAGCAATCAAAATCATGCTCGCAATGAGTGGAAATGTATTTGATCCTGCAATGCTTGATGTTTTTCTCTACAAATGCCTGAAAATAGACAGTGAGTCTTTAACCCCCGCAGCAACAAAAACTTAAACTAAATACATTTCACTAAGTTACCTCCCCGTTTAATTCAATTTTAATGGATTGCATACACCGTCAATCTCTCCACACTATTGTTCAACGAACTAATATTTTCTTTTCCTGTCATATATAATATTATGACTGCTGCAACTGATCACAAAAAGGGGTTATTATCATGAAAAGCTGGACCAGAGACTGGACATTAATGAGTGTTTTTTTTAATGGTGATGAAATCGCTTCTATTACGGGCAGACTTAAAAGCCTGAAGACCAGAAACCTTGCTTTTTGTTCCTTTGAAAGCAGATTTGCTAAAGCCGGTGGCCTTGCAACAGTGACAACCAACATTCTTCCTTATCTAAAAGAGGTTAATAATATATCTAATGTTTTTTTAATCTCGCCTTATTTCCCCAATATAATAAAGAAGAAGGATTTAATTTCTTGCAAGATTAAATTAACAGTTCCCTTTGGAAATAGATCAGTACCGGTTGAATTATTCGAGTATACCTGGAATTACAACGAACCTTCTAAAGGATCTCTTAAAGAATACTATATGAAAGCTGACGGTTTTTTTGAGTCAGGCATTAAACTAAAAAACCCATATATATACTTTGAAAATGATACTGTGAAAAACAGCAAGGCCATGGATGAAAACGCCCTGTTTTTCTGCAAAGCCGTTCCTTTTGTCCTCAACGCTCTGGGCATAAGGAAAGACATAGTTATCCATATGCATGAATGGCAGACATCACTAATTTCATTAACGGCAAAGAAAGCAATGATCGACGGAACTCTTCACTCCTGCGGAACAGTACAGACAATGCATAACTCTTTTGATTCTTCAATATCGTGGAAATTACTGACATACATTGATGACAACGCAAACAAACTCAAGCTTACCGGTTTTGCCGGAGACAGGTTCTCAGCATATCAAATCGGGCTTCAACTTGTTGATGCACCGGTCACAACAGTCAGTACAAACTTTGCCAGCGAATTAACTTCAGACGTCCTTCAATCAAAGTATTACGCTCCTCACCTGCAAAACATCCTTATCAAGAATAATATAATAGGGATTGACAACGGTATGTTTACTGATTTTTCAGCGGATTTTCCCAAGAGAGAAGAACATACCGTTTCCGAGATCAAGAGGATTAAGTCAAAGAAAAGAAAAACACTGCTAAAACTACTTTCAATCTATAAGCCCAGTGACCGCTTTGGAGAATTAACCTACAAAAAAAGGTCAATTACTAAGCTGCCTGATGATATACCGATTGTAGTAATGTCCGGCCGGCTTGATCCGATACAAAAGGGATACGACATCCTTCTCCAGGCTGTTGAAAGATTTGCTGAAGACGACATCAAGGTCATTCTTGCTCCTATGCCGGTTGCTTCCTCAGACCTTGATTATTTTTATGAAGTCGCCTGTAAATGCAAAGGAAACGTAACCGTATTTCCCCATAGAATGGAGCGAGGATATTACGAACTGCAAACGGGCAGTACATTCGGTATCATGCCTTCAATTTATGAGCCATTCGGTGCAGCTGTTGAATACATGACCTGCGGCACTGTCAACATTGGCAGAGCAACGGGAGGACTGATTGACCAGATTGATAAGAAGTGCGGGTTCCTTTATAAAGAAGACGAAAATATTTATACACTTGAAAACATACGCTCCTTTATTAAATCCAGCAGTATTGCCCAGTCCAGAAAATCAAACCCCTTTGCAAAAAGCATGGCCGACAAGCTGCATAAGGAACT
>PIVU01000146.1 GCA_003354025.1 Nitrospirota bacterium | reverse complement strand
TATAAAACAGTGAGATCAAAATTACTAGAATAGAATATATTCGTCGTGCGTCGTTCGTTCGTAATTCGCTATTCGTCATTCGTCACTCTCTTTTTTTCTTAATTCGTAACCTTGCCTACCGGCAGGCAGGTTCGCAATTTGTAATTGTATTATTCAGTCTAACCCAAGCTGATACTCCGGCGCCAAACCTTTGTCCCGTTCCCTGTAGAGCATACCAATCAGAATCAAAATAATAAACCCGGCAATAACCGCAATCTTTCCCCAGTACGGCGTACCTTCCGCTGTCCCTGCGATTCCCCAGTTCTGAACTATAGCAGCGCCGAAAATCATTCCAAGTACTGCAGCCCCGGCGTCGGTGTCGCCCTGACCTGAAAGTACAAGCTGCCTGAGAGGACATCCCTTTATGAGTACTGAACCGAATCCAACAAGACCCATACCGAGCCCGTTCCATAAATAATCCTCATTTGAACTCGGCTGGCCATGGAAACCAGCGCTAAATTGTCCGGTCATATAATTGGCAATCAGTGCTGTTATAAAAAAAGAACCTATCCCCAGTAAAAGTCCGGTAGACTTGGGGCAGCCTATAACTTCCCTTGGTCCCCACAGAAAAAACCTCGAAACCCCGCCTGTTATACAGAACCCTGTAAACTGGGCCAGTATACCGATAGACAGGCCGATACCCAGCGATATCCATACAGGTGCATGCAGGGCTGCAGAACCTTTTTCACTGAATTGAATTACAGGCACTTTCAACAAAAAGAGGATGAGAAGAACAAACATCAGCAAAGGCATGAGATAACCATTCGCCTTTGAAGTATCGTGGGGCATACCAAGCCTGAACCCACGCTCCAGGAATTGAAGGCCTGCCCACACTCCGGCAAAAAGCCCTGCAACTCCAACAAGTGCAGACCAGTCTCCTGCTGCTATACGAAGTACCATTTTGATAGGGCACCCGATAAAAACAGAACAGCCGACAATTAATAATATGCCGATAAAGAATCTAAGGATAGGCGAACTTCCGGAAGTAGGTTTAAACTCCTTTGTCATAATCGCTGTAATAAACGCTCCAAGCACAATTGCTATAATTTCCGGCCTGAGATACTGAAGCCTCACATTATCATGAAGGCCTATTGCTCCGGCAACGTTTCTCATAAAACAGGAAACACAAAGACCGGTGTTGGGAGGGTTTCCAAAATAGGAAAGGAGCACCGCCCCTATTCCAATGACTCCCCCTGTTAAGATAAAATTTTTCTTATCCACAGGAACCTGCCAGTTTTCTCAAGAGATAGTACATAGCCTTTTTGGCCTTCTTCACTTCATTGCCACCCTTATTTGCGGCAAGTCTTTCCGTGATAATGGCTTCTGCCTCATCAAGAGTATTTTTTATTTTTTTACCCTGAAATAACGGTGTCTTTTTATCTACGTAATCAGGGTTAAGGTCCACTGCTTCCCGAAACGCAAACATAGCTGAAACAGGGTCCTGTTTGCGGACCATAATATCGCCCTGCATCATATGAGGAACTCCGTCAAAGGGATGCTTTGCAAGCATGTCAGCTACAATTATTTCAGCTTTCCGGAGATTGTTATCAGCAATAAGATTTTTCAGTATGGTAATTTTTTCAGGCGGAATCTCACTGGTCCCAATTAAATGTCGGGCTTTCTGACCGGCAATTTGACTGCTATTATCAGCTTCACTCTGATAGTCCATTCCAAGGACTGTGAGGGCTGCAATAAATAATATAACTACAACTATCGATATTTTATCCAGGGCATCCATTTTATTTGTAATTTGTAATTCCTAACCTTGCCTCTACCTTCGGCAGACAAGTCCCGGCTGGCAGGTTCGCAATTCATAAGTACTATCTATACTTTACGGTATTTCATTCCTTTGTCTCAAACAAACCCTTATCACACAAAACAAGTAGTATCCCATAAGAACCTACAGACCGCACCATTTTCATGTAATAGCAACTATTTATAGTTTAACGCTTCTCACTCGATAATTGTTCTAAATTAAAACAAGCCTCTGACACATATTGTTTCTCTTTTAATTTCAAGGACTTTTCAGTCTTTTTAATAGCATAATATTAGGAATGCGGATATCATCACTATTATTATAGATTTTGCCTTCGTCCGCGCAGCTTCAGCAATAGATATAAAACAGCTCCGATGGAAATTAAACTGAAACCTGTATATGCATAATAAAGCCCGGGATCTTTGGTAATCTGCAATCCAATATAAGGTCTACCCTGATCATCGGTGTTTGTTGCCGTATGATAATAACTCAGGCCTTCCCATTGTAACGGACTGTTAATTTCAGTACTTCCCTCATGCACAATAGTGTCTCCCTTTAATAGTTTCAGGTCTACACGGGTATACTTTATGACAGGATCAACAAATGCAACCAGTTTAAATTCAAAGGGGAAATCAGGAGGCAAATCACTATTGCCGGAGGTATCGGCCATCCCGATATGCAGGACTTTGTCATATACACTTAATAGAAGTCTTTTTTGATAGATATCAATAGAATCTACTAAAACACTATAGTTGTCTATTTCAAAACTTTCGCCTGTGCTCAGGATGAACAGCTCATGCTTTTCCCCGTCCTTCATAACACCAACCTTAACAGGTACAGGATAATACTCTTCATGCAGTTTCTCTACCGCAATATTAACACCAAGGTGAACGTCCTCTTCAATGTCCCACCTGTATACCAGGCCGGTAGACGTCCCTTCATATATATTCACAGTAGCCACATATCCCAGCAAACCTATCGCACCGCCAATAAATGTCAGTATTATGCCAATGTGAATAAAGAGAACAGCTTTGGAGAGGTTTTTAAATCTTTGAATTGTACACAGGGAAAGATTGAGTACCATTATGCCCAGCAGAATTCTAATTACAATCCAGAGGTGCTCGCTTTCCCCCCAGGGAGTAGTACTGAGGGCCAGAAAAAAAGAAAGAACTGCCAGGAGTCCAATGGTCAGTTCCTTTGATCCAAGAAATTTATATATACGAATATGAGTTTTTTCCGGTCTATTACTCACGCTCTGGTTCAAATTAGATCAGCTTCTTCTTCCTCAGGAAGTCCCGCGCAACTCTCTTGACCTTCTTTCCCGATCTTACTGATTTAATGACCTTGTCAAAGCGTTTGTCTTCAGATATATTTTTCAACTTATTAATAACGCGGGGAAGAGCCGGGAAATTAATGAGAACGTCTTCTGTAATGACCGCAGAATAGTAGCGTTGTGATTTTCCGCCCTCATCATCAAGTTCACCAAAGGGCTTTAGCCAGATCAGGTTCATCTTATCCCTGAATTCTTTTTTAGACATATCATAATCCTTCACAATGTCGCCGCTGTTCTGCATATTCATCATGCCCAGTGCATGTTCAGTATTTTCAATAACAATATTCACATCTTCTTTTTTTAGCGCCTCATAGATTTCCACTGATGTGTCGAATGCAATAACATTCACCGTTGTTCCGGTCCGCTCATTAATCAATTCAGAGACAAGTTCAGCCAGCAGCGTTTCGTTCCCGTTATCCACGATACCTATATTCAATATCCTTCCAACGCAAGCATAAGCCTGAACACTGAAAGCCAGACTTAGTAGGACCATCATTATTATTGATATTTTTTTCATATTACTACTCCTGTTGTCCGTCATCCTGAATAATATCGGCAGTGATATCAAATCCCTGCCTGTCATTCCGTACTTCTATTTCAACTAACATCTTGTTCTGCAGCTTAGGAGGAAATTCCGATGCATAACCTACATAATATCTTCCTTCCGGCATATAAAGTCTGTACTGACCTTCCTTATTCGTCCATGCCGACATATAATCAGGAATTTCTCTCATATCCATTCCTCGGTTTGCAAAAGCATAAACATTACTGACCGGAACACCCTTTTTGTCAACGATCAGGCCCTTTATTATAAAATAGTCTTCTCTGGTCTTTTTAATCAACCTCGCTGATTCTATCAGATCCATAACCGTGAAATTCTGTTCAAATGATCCGGTCCTTTCGATTTCCACTTCGACAGGCTCTCCCGAGTGCTTGTCTCCCGGCATAAGCGGTCCATATTTCTCACCCTGACGTACCCTGGCAACTGCCCAGTATTGACCCTGAGGCAGTGTAATAATGAACCCGCCCTCGTTATCAGTCATCGCTGATATAAAATCGGCAGGACGCCGCGTATCAGGCGAATCATATATATATATTTCAGCTCCCGGCACCGCACTTCCCTTCACATCAAGAACATTCCCTTTAAAAACAGCCTTTTCCAGCGCATCGGCCATCCCGGGCACAACCAGGGCCATATATATCATTACGGCTATTTTCATTATATTGTTTAACATTGTTCAGTCGCTCGTTGCTCGTTGTTCGTCATTTGCAGCTGCTTGTTCAGCTTTTTCTTCTGCTGCTTCTTTTTCCTCTTCTGTAAATGGCAGTTTTTCCAACAGGAAAGGTTCAAAGAGAACTTTACCGACTCCGGGCTCCTGCCTTCCATCAAATATTGTGGAAGCGGGATCTTCAGTCCCCCACCAATTGCCTGCGGCATTGATGTTCTCAATATTGAAGTCCCCCACCCTTATATTGAAGTTTGAATTGGCATAAATATTACTGTTGCGTATCGTCACACCACTGCCTTTTTCCCGGATAAATATACCGGTCTCATTATTAACAAATTCGCTATCCTTAATTACTGCATTAGCCAAAAAAGCCCTGAGACCTATCCTGTTTCCGGTAAATAAAGACGAGCTTATCTCAATGGGCCCGCTCCTGAAACGCATCCCCCCGTCATTAAAGCTGAACGTAGAATTCTGCACTTTCAGGTTAGTAAAGTGGCTGTGAATTCCCCATGTTGCATATTCAAAATCACAATATGTAAAAACACTGCCTTCAGCATGTTCCACAAGTATTTCATCCCATAAGCGCTCAGGCTCTTTGTCCGCTGAAGTAAATACGATCCTGTTATTTTCCTTGCCTTTTGCAATAATCCGGCTCTCGTGAACTTTTAAACCGGCGCCCTCATTAAAAACCACCTTTGTTCCCGAAGCAATAATCAGATCCTTTCCCTTTGCAACAGACACATGTTTCGGTACACCGATAACACCACTCCAAACCGTATTTGTTTCAATTGTCTGCATGGGCCATATGTAAGGATCTGTCTCTTTCACTGCAGGTGAAAAAATGACCATCCCCCTCTCCCGGTTGTCGAACTTATCATATATTGTCTTATCCACCCTGCGGGTCCCCCACCAGTTCATAGGAGCAAGGATATCCATTGAGCTTTCATTCTCAATTGCATAAAGACCATTATGGGCAATACTGTTAGCGATAATCGTCCCTGAAAAGGATTGAATGCCGATGCCGCGTTCACCGTTGCGTGAGATATGATTGCCCTGGATAGTTCCACCCGATGACCGTAAGTTCACACCATTGAAACTGCTGTGCTGAATAAAGTTACCTGACAGGTCTATATTATCACTGTCCCTGATGGACACACCGTTTTCGGAGCTGTTGGTAATTACATTGTTCTGAAATGTGCCGAAAAATGAGTCGTTGATACGCATACCATTACGGTTACAGTTAATATAGTTATTCCGGACAACCGTCGTACCTTCTCTGATATTAATACCTTCACTCAAGTTATTCAGAATGTAGTTCCTCTCCGCGGTCAGATTAGTACGGAAAAAGTTAACCCCTTCATTGTTGTTCAGAACATCGTTGCCTGTGAAAATTATCTCGGAGTCCCTGGCCTTGACCCCGCTCTTGTTGTAATAAAGATAGTTGTCCCTCATTTCTACTGCAGACTCCTGAAACTGGACTGCGCGATAATTATTTTTAAGCACAGACTTGTTGACCAGCACATTAGAGAAGTGAAAATGCAGACCTCGATAGGCATTTTCTATCTGCACATATTCAACCAGGTTCTGAACTCCGTCACTGTTCATTATATTAATAGATCCCCAGTCTCCCATTTTTCGGGGCTTTTCAGCAGACCTGAATATAATAGGATTATCAGGTGTACCCTTCGCAATCAATACGCCCTGCATCATTATGCCGTTCTCGCCAATTCCATCGCCATCAGTATCTTTCTTTCTAAACTCTACAACCGTACCGGGCATTATTATAAGTCTCACATGGGCAGGCACTCTTATTAGTCCACTGATCTCAACTCTGCCTCTCCAGATTGTGTCTGCAAGCAGGACTCCTTCACCATAGCGCTTCACTATCTCCCTGTCATCAAGCTGATAGTCCTTGAGCAGGTCAGCATGCTCAATCCTGCAGGCACTGTTGTTCTTTCTGAAGATATTGCTTTTTGATCTCGCCTTAATGCCCCGTTTCAGACTGCTGCCGTAAAGGTACAGGTCTCTTTTTCTGTTTTCCCGGACCACAGCTCTTCTGTAACTGACTTTCGGCCCTCCAAGTTCAAATATTCCGAATTCATTTTCAACAACCTCTGTACTATCTATAAATACGCGGGCCTCTTTATTTATGACCATCCCGTACCGATTATTAAGAACTGTTGAGTTTTTAATTTTTAACAGTCCCTTAATCACTTGAATACCAGACTCCGCATTCTCGATTCTTGCCCCGACAATATTAACTGTTCCGCCATCCACAAGTATCCCGGCCCAGAGAGCATGTGAATCTCTTCCTCTGACGTGAAAGAGAATTTTCTCTACTTTATCTCCCTCGACCTTCATCCTGCCCCGCACAGTTATCTCTGTGAGAGATGAGATGTATTCAGGGTCGGTCTTTGATCTGTCAGAAAGTTCCACATTCACAATTGTGCCCTTAAGTACAGTCAGGGTAACTCCTTCGGGTACAAGAATATCCTCTTCTAGCGTGACCCTTCCGCTCCATACCGTATCCTGCGTAAGGACTTTCCCTTCAGCCCACTGAGCAGATGCCAATAAAATAAGCGCAAACAAAATAAGTTGAATTTTCAAATAGTTCATCATTGTATTTTATGTTACCAAAGGATGGAAAAGAATGCTTCCGAATATTTAGTATGCAAATGATTGACATATTACAGATTTTGTGATAAAAAATTAATAATAGTACTCGTGATCGGAGTGTCATGAAAACCATCATTTCAACAAACCATTTCCCGCCACAGACATACATTTCAGGAACAGGATATTTTCCCGCCTATCGCCTCATAACATATAACAATCATTATCTTAGTGAAAGGAGTGTGCCATGAGTTTTTTCAATAAACTATTCGGAGGAGAGAAGAAGAGCTATCCTGCTCTGGATTCAGCAACTCCCCTTGCAAAGCAGCTCGAACCTTTCCGCAGTGGAATTGAAGGCCTGGCAAAAGAAATCAATGACCCAATGGAAATAATCCCTTCAAGCGATACTGCTTATGTATTTCTCGGCAAGCCCCCCAAGGCTTTTGGTATAGCATGGATCAGAGAAGGAAAAGTCAACAACTTCAGGACACTGTCAGAGGAAAAAGGGATTACTGATATGAAACTGCAGATCATGTCGGAAAAGCTGCGGAAGGCATATGAAAAAAGCGAAAGCGCCAACCGCTTTACGACAAAAATTGCTGATCATGACATTGTTGTAACAAGTTCCGATGACTTAGAGCGGGAACTTCATGAAATCATTGAGCAGTAAATAACTTCAACTAAACTGATACATGGGCACGGTTCCAGTGCCCATTCGGTTTCTACAGTATACCCTTAATCTTCATTTCCTCTTTAAAAATCTCATCAAGAATAATGTCAACCTGTTCCAGGTTTATCCACTGTTTTTCGAGAAGGATATTCCCCAAAAACCTGTGCGCTCTGCCTGCAAGATCATCATCTATCTGTTCGCTAATCGCATCCTTTAGTTGTTGACCGGTTATGAATCCCATTCTTACCGCTATTTGGCCAAAACGTAAACGATGATCTGATGAACCGCCTTTGTGATCATGTGGCATCTTCAACTCCCTTCAATAATTATTGCCTTACAATACTGGATATTCAATTATCATATGTAAAGGGCCATCATTTTTCAAGAGCTGATATGATGCCAGTAGAATACAAGGAACAATATGTCGAAAACTCCAGTTTAGAACTGTCTACTAAATAGGGAAGCTTACGTATCTTTCTTATTATTTGCCGGCTGAATATTCCAGCTGAATAATACCGCTTTGTCCTGACACTGGATTTAAGGTAATATGTTTTTGATTTCAGGCAGGTTTGTTGCTCTCTTTATTTGCCATTGCAGCGCCGATACAGTCCTTACTTTTACTTCAGCATCTTCAGGCTTACTCATCCTTCGAACTATTACCCCTTACGTCTTCCCGGTCTTCTTGAACAACGGATTAGACCGTCAGCTCCGTGACGGTCTAATCCACTATTTGTTATATCAAGTTTTATTTTCAGTAAGGCGACCGGATATAAACTTGTGCAATATGCTCGAAATCAATGTCTGATAGGGAAGTCCTTCCTCAACGGCTTTTTTCTGAAGGCCAACTAAGTCTTTTTCAGAAATCCTTATATTCACTCTCTTATCTTTTCGAAAGGTTGCTTTGGCGTATTCCTGATATTTCTTTATTTTGCCTTTCGCTCCCCGAATAGACTTCCACTCGCCTTTTTCTACTGATTCAAGCATTGTTTTTTCTTCTTTACTCATTTTCATCTTAATCTCCCAAATACTTTTTTGTCATCTTCCGACTGGGGATAATAGTCTTTATAAAGACAATCTCATCATCCTCAACAAAAGGGACAAGATATACATAGTCATCTATGTCAACGATGAATATATTCTGATTAGGATATTTGGATTTATTCGGATGTTCAATAACATCAAGCA
>PIVU01000639.1 GCA_003354025.1 Nitrospirota bacterium | reverse complement strand
AATGGTTTTTCCCGCAAGATCTTCCAGACTTTTGATGGGGGAATCATTTGCCACGGCAATAATCCACCGGGCCGGCCGGGCACTCACCTTTGAATAGATGAGGTCTGAGACCACATGGACATCTGATTCATGTTCCGCCACCCAGTCCAGGCCGGTCAGGCCCGCATCAATGATGCCGCTCTCCACATTGATGGACATTTCCTGGGCACGGCAGAGGGCACACTCAATGGAGTCATCGTTAATATCCGGAAAATAGCTCCTGCCTTCCACATTAATCTTCCACCCCGAACGTCTGAACAGGTCAATGGTCGCATTCTGAAGACTCCCCTTTGGGATGCCTAATTTAAGTCTTTTTTCCATTATTTATACACCTTTTCCGGGTCAAAGACCCTTTTTTCCACAATTTTGAATTCATTGTTTTCAACCATCTTAAAAAAACAACTTTTATAGCCTTTGTGGCAGGCGGCACCGCCAACCTGTTCCACCTTTAAAAGAATCGTATCATGGTCACAGTCCACCCGGAT
>PIVU01000379.1 GCA_003354025.1 Nitrospirota bacterium | reverse complement strand
GTTGAGCTTGCAGGTCAGGCCAAGGAAGCTCTTCATAAAATCGTCAGTGCATCGGAAAGATGCCTCGACCAGGTCCAGTCAATAGCTGCATCAACGGAGGAACAGTCTTCAGCGGTAGAAGAAGTTTCATCCAATGTAGAGACCATCAGTAACTCCTTTGAAGAATCCCGTCAGGGCGTAACGCAGATTGATTCTTCCGCAAATGAACTGTCACAGGTTGCCAGTGAGTTAATGCAGGCTGTGTCATGGTTTAAGCTGGAGCAGACAAGACTCGATACTCGCAACAGACAGGGTGCTACTCGTAGAAATGCAGGCATATCAGAACAGCCTTCTGTAAACGGTTAACATTTATAAACAGCTTTACTATTACCTCTGTCCCCTTCGATTTTTCGGAGGGGACATTTTTGTTAAAAAAAGAAAGCG
This sequence comes from Nitrospirota bacterium, assembly GCA_003354025.1. Classification (GTDB taxonomy): domain Bacteria; phylum Nitrospirota; class Thermodesulfovibrionia; order UBA6902; family UBA6902; genus Glo-13. The sequence goes on along the minus strand of PIVU01000379.1, from coordinate 1,734 downwards.
TTCAGCATTCAGCTCTCAGCTTTACTATTTCTTCCACATCCTTCTGCTATTTTTGTAGGAACTGACGCTCCAGATCGTCTCATCTGACTCGTTAAAACATACAGCTCATCTAACGGAAATGTTGAGATAGCCTGATAAACTTTTTTGGTCAGAGTATACGCCCTTTTCCAGACAGAAAATGTCTTAAAATCCCTCATATCAATTTTCTTGCCCTTTACTGAACGCTGAGCGCTGATAGCTGAGAGCTTTTTTTATTGCCCATTGAGCGTAAAATGGGATATACTTTTCTTGGACAAGGCTATTTGAGCGCAGATATTCCTGAAATTCAGGTAAAACTATTTTTCGCATGATATGTCCCCTAATAATGTAAACGCCAGCAAAGATGCGCGTCACATATCATGGTAGTACAGAGCAAAAGCGATTGTCAATCGGTTTAGTTTATTTATTATATGGGCGTTTATATTATTTATCAGTGGTGTAAATAATATCAAAATGCCAGGAAAAGCGATCGGCATATATTAATATGTTATAAGAATAAAAAAAAGATAAAAATGAATAATTGGAATATTCCTGACTGGCTAGAAAATGAAATATTGGATCGAGACAAAACTTGTGTTTACTGCAACGTAATTTTTGGCTCATCAAAAGAATCAAGAAAAACACAAGCTTCATGGGAACATATAGTAAACGATGCTAGTATAATTACCAGAGAAAATATAGCTCGCTGTTGTGTCGGCTGCAATTCAAGCAAAGGGATAAAAAAACTTTCAGACTGGATAAATTCAAGTTACTGCAAAAAGAATGGCATAAATATTAATACCGTTGCTGATGTTATTAAAAATGCCTTAAATAAAAACTTATAACCATTTAATGGAGTGGAATGCGGAATAGCCGTGACCTTTTTTAGTTTATTTGGGTTGCACATATTTTTAGATTATAAAAGAGTTTTATTGCTTATCATTCCGCATCCCTCATTATTTCGTTAGGCACAAATAAATAATTGACATCTAATAGCAGTTGACATACTATAATTAGTATATATACAATAACGTATGTGGGAAATATATGAGCATCGAAAGGTATCAAAACAGCTTAGTGCTTTACCGACAGAAATATTAAAGCGCTATGAGAAATGGAAGGATATTATTAGAATTTCAGGCCCTTCTGGATTGAAGTTTATCAAGGGCTTTCATGATGAGGCATTAAGAGGAGAATGGAAGGGACATCGTTCTTCAAGGCTAAGTGTTAAATATCGGATAATTTATAGGATTGTAGAAAAAGAAATATTAGTTCAAATAGTGAACATTACTCCTCATGATTACAGGAGAAAATAACATGAAAGATTTTAAAAAGGCAAAAAAGAGAGTAGATGTATCAGTTGGTGAATCAGTGCGAATTATCAGAGAATTGCAGGAAATGAGTCAGAACGACTTGGCTGAAGTTGCTGGAATCCCGCAGTCAACGATATCTGCCATTGAGAATGACAGAGTTAAACTTGGAGTAGAGCGGGCTAAGGTTATAGCTATAGCACTGAAATGTCATCCGGCAGTTCTTGTGTTCCCGGGATGGGAAATTAAAAAAGAAACAGCAGCATAATCGGATAAGCGGGGGTTTTTCTCCCCCGCTCTCCACACCACCTTACTATTACCCACAAGTACAGTCTAATTCCAGACATTTTCAGCTCTGATCCTGCTTGAATTCTACAATGTTCAATTCGACGAGTTGCTCAAGAAT
>PIVU01000145.1 GCA_003354025.1 Nitrospirota bacterium | reverse complement strand
TTTCAGGGAGTTATGCCAGAGGCTTATGAAATTATATCCGGACCGTGAGATGGAATTTGTCGCCATGAACGGGATCAGCTACATGAGTCTTGATGAAGAGATACTTGAGCTGATGTTCGACACCGGTTTTTCAGAGTTAAACCTCGCGCTGGTCAGCACCGACAGATCCATCAGCCGGAAAGTACAGCGTCCCCATACAGTCGACACATACTCAGGGATTGTCAACAGAGCATTTAAGGTCGGCTTTAAAATCGTATCGTACCAGATACTCGGCCTGCCCGATGAAACCCTGGAGAGCATGGAGCAGACTCTGGCATTCAATGCCCGTCTTCCCGTACTTCTCGGCCCGTCCCCCTTCTACCGCTCACCCAAGGCCCCTATATCAAAGGGACGGCACTTCAGCGAAGAAGATTATGTAAGAGCGCGGCTGTCAGCTTTAGCGGTAGAAACAGAATATTTCAGCAGGGAAGACATCTACACACTCTTCGTCTCAACAAGGATCATTAATTTCCTTAAAGGTCTAACCCTCCCGGAGTCTTCGGACCTTAATGAACTTCTTCATCAAACATGGACAGAAGAACGTGACCGCATAGGAATGGAGCTTCTCAAAGAACTCATGCATAGCCGAACCCTGTATTTTCAGACCTCTCAGGGTAAAGTGGCAAACAGAAAATTCAGAACTGATCTGTTCCTGAATCTCCTACAGGAAGCCGGATTTATCACATGTCAAAATGGAAAGAAGATCGATGTGGGCAATTTTCAGGCTCAAGGGCAACAGGTGTAGCTGAATTTGTAACTATATGTGCAGGCATACCCACGGACTGCCCGGCTGCTATGGATTGTCCGGCGCTGTCAGCATTTTGTCTAACGGTATAAGGACGATTTCAATTCTCCTGTTTTTGGACCGGCCTTCCTCGGTTTCATTAGAATCAACCGGCCTGTATTCCGAGTAGCCTGCAGCACTGAGGAACGCTGGATCAACCCCTCTTTCCTGTAGATATTTCACAACCATTGTTGAACGTGCTGTTGAGAGTTCCCAGTTGGTGGCGAATTTTGCAGCCAGGACAGATCCAATACTGACATTGTCCGTGTGTCCCTCAATCCGTATCTGTTTATCCGCAATGTCCTTGACAATGTCTGCGACACGGTCAAGAACTAATTTGCCGTTTTTTTTAATATCAGTCTTCCCTGAATCAAATAGTATTTTATCTACCAGACTCAGAGTGAGCTTATCTTTTAGTTGAACAACCTCAATCTCGCCTTTTTTGATTTCTTCATTAAGCTCTGACACGAGTGAATCATACGTTTGTGTCAGTTCTGAAACGGCCTTCTTTTTTTCCTTGATAGCCATATTTTTTTCATTCTGCAGTTCCCCAATGATAATGTCTTTTTCTTTTATCGCGTTTAATTTCTCCGCCATGAGCTCCGAAATCGTATCGCTCTGGCTCTTATTGGCAAATAGAATGCCTTTATTCTGCCGGACCAGTTCGGTCTTTTCACTCTTTAGCCTTCGTGCATCAGCCTCAATTGATTCCCGGGCCGCCTTCTCCGTATCAAGCTTTTTTTCTGTTTCAAGCAGGCGTTCTTCGAGTTGAGCTTTTTCACTTTGAAGAGAATATACTATATTCTGGCTAGTCTTATATTTTTCAGTAGACACACAACCGGTTATAACTAGGCCCCAGATCATTGTAATAGCGGCTGTCTTAATTAAGTTCATCCTAATCTCCTATAAAGAAAAAATATGCAGGGAATAGCACCGCTGCTTCAAACACATTGGGTGGAACATTATAAAAGTTAAGTTAATTCACTAATTCGTTCGTTATTCAAAATCTCTCTAACAGCATCTTCGTAAGCACTAATGCTCTTCGCTTTTTTAATCTTCTTGAGGCCCTTCCTGGAATTTGAAAATGAAGTTATAAAGTATTCCCAGAAATGCAGCATCTTCATTTTAACATGACTTGACCCGGATAATGCTTGAGAGTAGTCATGCAATAGAGCGTCATGAAACTTACTGAATAGATCTATTCTGTTTTCAGGATATTCTGACGTATTGCTCTTTATCATACCGGGCAGAAAAGGATCAGCAATCATTCCTCTGCCAATCATCCAGCAGTCTATCATTGGAAAACGTTCCACCAGTGCATTGAATTTAGCAACCGTAGTGATGTCTCCGTTGTAATATAGTTTATGATCTGTATTGTCTACACAGCGCTGGAAAGCATCTAAATCCACCTCACCTTTATATAGCTCTTTTCCAATACGGGCATGTATTGCAATGCTCTTAATAGGATACCTCTCTAATATTGGTAAAACCTGAAGAATTTCCCCGCTGTTTTCGTAGCCCGTGCGCATCTTAATAGACACAGTTATGTCGCTCTCTGCATAAACCTTGTGAAGTATGCTGTTAATTTTAACTGGATCGTTTATCAGTCCTGAACCCATACCTCGTTTTGCTGCCATGGGATAGGGACACCCCAGGTTCCAGTTCAGTTCTTTGTATCCAAGCTCCTGAACATATTTAGCTGCAAATATAAACTCATCCGCATCGTTAGTCATTATTTGTGGAATCACAATGAGTCCGTCATTGTTTGCAGGAAGAATGTCTCGCTCATATGCCGGTTTAATCTCCAGCTTCCCATTTAATCGCATATATGGCGCATAAAAAGTATCGATCCCTCCGAAATATTTATTAAAGGCATTGCGGAACAGAAAGTCCGTAAATCCCTGCAAAGGAGAAGAAAGGAGTGTGAAACTCATGTGATTTTTAAAATAGTCATGTTTTGTGATTTAATACTCTATACAAACCTGTTAATTTTACACAAAGATGTAACAGTATTGTCAATATCTTTCACTTCTACATCAGCAGTAATCGACGCTCATCTTTATTTAATTAATGATCATTGAATTTCTGTGTCGGGCCCCATTCTTCAGTTGCCTGATACAGATTAGCACTATCCAATATTACTTAAGGAGGGCGCTAAAAAAACATGGCGTCAATATGATTATGCTTTTTTGCGGCAGTGAATATATCTCAAACCGTCTGCATCAGGCCTATCATGGCGGATACCAGCCGGGCTGCCCCTTTCTCCGTGAGACAGACAGCCTATGAAAGCCGGTTGAACACCTCACTCTGAATATTATACACTTGCGCTACAGTCAGCCAGCCTTTCTCGAAAAGGATGTCACCAATGCGCTTTAGCGGTTTCTCACTTGAAATCGCAATATAACTGCGTTGAGCAACCAGTGCCTCTTCTAATTGTTCCGGCGTGAGACATCCTCTCTTTACAGCGATTTCTCCAAAAATTAGAGCTGCTCTCATAACCTGACTTTCAACAATTTCCTTTGTAATCACAATCTTCCCCCCACAATCATTATTTATATCTTATAGTTATCGGTAATTTCCTATTATTCTTTACTATTTAACTTTGTCGGGTCAGCTGAGCCTGTGGGATTTTTAGGTAATGAGCATTTTGCGGCTTGTCATTATCCGGAGCTTATGTAAGGTAGCGCGCTATCTAAGCCTGTGGGTCTGAGATATTTCTTCCAGGCTTGTGGTACAAACATTCAAATCTTTTAATATCCCGTCTTCAATGCTATATATCCAGCCATGAACTGATAATTCCTGACCGGATTTCCATGCATCTTGAACAATTGCAGTATGGCATATATTTGCTACCTGCTCAATAACATTGAGCTCACTTAATAAATCTACTTTTTCTTTTTCACTTTTAAGAGCTTCAATTTCTTCTCTATGATATCGATGAAGATCTTTTATGTTGCGGATCCAGTTGTCAATTAATCCATACCCTTTGTTTTCCATGGCTACCTGGATGCCACCACATCCATAATGACCGCAAACAATAATATGTTTTACTTTTAATACTTCTACGGAGTATTGAATTACCGAAAGACAGTTGAGGTCCGTATGAATTACGAGGTTGGCAATATTTCTGTGAACAAATACTTCGCCCGGCATCATGCCGATAATTTCATTGGCCGGCACACGACTGTCCGAACAGCCAATCCATAAATACTCAGGATTTTGTTGCTTAGAAAGATTTAAAAAGAATTGCGGATCTGACTCTTTTATTTTCTCTGCCCATTTTTTGTTTTGTTTGAAAAGTTTATTTAAGACTCTCATATGTATAAATTACTTTAAAGTTAAGGATTTGTACGGCTTTCTACTTTCCCTGCCATCTTTTTCTCTCAATTCTGCAGGGTATTGAAATCGTTGTATGCATTATACACTTCCGCGAGGTAAAGATAAAAGGACAACATATGTTTATTATTCAAACAGAACTCTGCCCCATCTCAAACTATCAATAAGACTAAATATAACTTCATATTAAACGTAGTTTATTCTTTAATCTTCTCAATCTCATAGCTTTCAACCCTGCCCTTCTCTCCATCCGCAAAAGTTCCACTAATTTCATAGCCGCTTGAGACCGGTGTACAACCTGAGCCGCTGACACACTTAAATGTTCTTACTGATTCACTGCCATTATAGTATTTTTCTTTAAGAATAACTGTTACGTTTCTCAGGTCCTTACCTAAATGATTCACTCTTTTCCTTTCATATGAAAAGGCCACAAAGCTCAAAAATCTTTGCGGCCTTCTGAACTACAAAAACTGCCAAAATACTAATCTAAATAAAGAATACGTACTAAGTAGTCTCTATGTAAAATGTATCCTTATTTTTTTTCTTTCTTTTTGTCTTTTTTTACTTTTGTTTGTTTTGCAGATTTCGCTTTATCCTTCTTGCCACCCTTATCTCCCATAGCTCCTCCTTATCAGAAAATTGGATTCATTAACTGCATTATAACCTTCCCTGACGTAAAGATAAAGAATAAAGTGCATTGATTAATTGAGTTTAAACAACTGGAATAGTTTAATGTCTCAATCAGATGAAGCAGTTAACTATGTTATCTCAACCTTGTCCTGCAATGCCTGCATACAGGTTGTTTAATACTGCTCCCAAGATATTTCTTACATGCAGGGCATCTCCAGTTCAATGCAGTAAAGGCAATAAATGAAATTATTACCACCAGCTGCGCAGAGATAAGAGTATTGCCGGAGTAATCTCCAAAAAGATCACTGCGTTTATAGACTACGGCCATTAGTATAACAAGAAAAAGCGACACCGCTATTGCCAAAAGCTGGCGTCCCTGACGCCGCCAGTATTCACTCATTATTTGTTTTTCATCGTTATTTTGCATGGATGTTCTAATACTCCAACAGGGACCCTGCTACCGCTCTATTTTTACTGCAGCCGCTTTATACTCCGGGGTATCGGTATAAGGATCGCGATGATGGGATGTGAGGACATTTGTTAGTACTTTCTGATGATGAAATGCCATAAACACAACTCCCTTTGGAGAGCGGTCTGTAACTTTTGCCTTTACTGTCACCTTGCCTCTTCTTGAAGACACCTTTACAAATTCACCGTCACTGATATTAAGCTTCTTTGCATCCGAAGGTGATATCTCAATCAACTCCTCCGGTACAAGCTCTTTGATTCCCGGCGACCTTCTTGTCATTGAGCCATTATTGTAATGCTCACGTACTCTTCCGGTTATTAAGTGATAGGGATACTCTTTGTCAGTTTCCTCTCCGGGGCCTATCTGGTCAAGCGCTACAAATCTCGCCAGTCCTCCCGGCCTTGCAAAAACATTTTCGTACATCACAGTAGTACCGGGGTGATCTTTGGTCGGACAGGGCCACTGGATACCGTCTTTTCCAAGACGTTCATAGCTTATGCCTGCGTAATTAGGGACAAGGCTTGCAATCTCTTTCATTATTTCCGATGGGTGATTGTACTTCATTGGATATCCCATTTTATTTGCAAGTTTACAAATAACCTCCCAGTCAGCCATACCGGCAACGGGTTCAACTGCCTTGCGAATTCTCTGGACTCTACGTTCACCATTTGTGAATGTCCCGTCTTTTTCAGCAAAACTCGCTCCTGGAAGGATAACGTCCGCATATTTAGTTGTCTCTGTGTGGAAGAGGTCCTGCACAACAAGGAATTCAAGTGAGCCAAGGGCCTTCCATACTTTGTGTATGTTCGGGTCTGTATGAGCCTGGTCTCCGCCGAGGATGAACAGACCTTTCATTTTTTTACTAATCGCCGCATCGAGCATGTGAGGGAATTTAAGACCCGGTTCAGGATCAATTGGAACATCCCATATTTTTTCAAATCGAGCACGAACTGCCGGATCACCAAGCTGCTGATATCCCGGAAGAAGGTTCGGATATGGGCCGAGGTCTGATGCACCCTGAACATTATTCTGACCTCTAAGTGTATTTACACCCGTTGAGGTCCTGCCGATCTGTCCGCATACGAGCGCCAGGTTAGCAATAGCTATTGCCCCCTCTGTACCCGTACGGTGTTCAGAAACTCCCAGGCCGTACAGGATCATCGACTTTTTGGAAGTTGCATATGTATATGCCGCCTCTACAAGGCACTCCTCGGGTACTCCAGTGATTTTCATGACCGTCTCGGGATCATACTCCTGGACCTTTTCCTTCAGCTCTTTGAAGCCTTCGGTCCTCTTGGAAATAAAGTCCTTGTTCTCAAGTCCTTTTTTAAGAATTATATGGATAAGACCATTAAGAAGAGCTATATTTGTACCCGGCTTCTGATTAAGCCAGACATTCGCTTTGCCTGCAAGCCATATCTTCCTCGGATCAGCAACAATAAGCTTTGCTCCTTTTCTGAGTGCCTTTTTAACATGAAGGGACACGATTGGATGACCTTCAGTCGTGTTTGATCCGATAACAAAGATTGTATCAGCGTCACCGATCTGATTAAATGAATTTGAAGCAGCGCCTGCTCCGAAACTTGTGGCCAGACCGGCCACCGCAGGAGCGTGTCAGACACGGGCACAGTTATCGACGTTGTTCGTCTTAAAAACTGTGCGGATAAATTTAGCAAGTAAAAAGTTTTCTTCATTTGTACAGCGCGCCGATGAATAGCCACCCACTGCATTTTCGCCGTATTTCTTTATAAGAGACTTGAATTTTGATGCAATAAAATCCAGTGCCTCGTCCCATGATGCGGTGACCATCTTGTCACCTTTTCTTATAAGAGGTGTCTGAATTCTCTCAAAGCTGTGTATAAATTCGTAACCGTAGCGCCCCTTTATACAGAGGTTCCCATGATTAACTGGAGCATCAAGAGCAGATGTTACTTTTACGACCTTGCCGTCCTTTACATTCAGATCAAAGTTGCAGCCCGTTCCGCAATAAGGGCAGGTGGTCCTTACCTTTTCAAGTTCATAACTACGGCCCTTTCCCCTGCCTCTTTTATCTGTGAGTGCCCCTGTCGGACAAGTTGAAACACACTGTCCGCAGAATTCACAGTTATCAAGTGTGCGAGGTTTTTTAAATGACGTCTCGGGTATGGAATCAAACCCTCTCCCGCTAATTTCTATTGTGCCTGCCATAACTACTTCATTACATATTCTTACGCACCTGCCGCAGAGCACACATTTATTCGGTTCAAAGGTAATAAAAGGATTGTCTTCCCTAAGGGGCAGGTCCCACTGTTCGCCTTCAAAACGCTTTCCATCGACCTTGTATTCATACGAGAGGTCCTGAAGCGTGCAATCACCTGTTGCCTCGCATCTCATGCAGTCATTGGGATGGTTTGACAGGAGAAGCTCTAATATATTTGCACGAATTTTCCTGATTGAATCAGTATCAGTAGTAATATCCATTTTGTCCGCAACCGGTGTAGTACAGGCAGGAAGCGGTCTTGGCACTCCCTTTACGTGAACTATGCAGAGCCTGCATCCGCCGTATGGCTCAAGCCTGTCATCGTGGCAGAGGGTCGGAATTTTAACCCCAACTTTTTTTGCGGCCTGTAGTATGGTCTCATGAGGGACACATTCAACTTCAATGCCGTTTATCGTTACTTTCCATTTTGTATCAGACAATACAACCTCCAAATATGTTCATCAATTCCACAGGTAGTCAACCATCTTAATGAACTTGTCGTTCATGCTCCGGACGATCTGGCTAATCTCTATGGCAAGGTCACGAATAATTTTGTAAGCGATCTTTGGATTCTTCTCAAGGAATTTGTCCATGTCCGCTTTTTTAATAATCAGTATTTCACTTTTTTTCAGGGCCTCTGCAGACGCTGAATGATTACGGCCGTCCAGCAGTGAAAGTTCACCTATAAAATTGTCCTTATTAAGGACAGATAGCACCTGTTTGTCACCTTCCTTCGTCCGTCTGGATATTCTGACCTTGCCTGACATTATTATATGTAGTCCCTGCTCGGGATCACCTTCATCCCAGATAACAGCACCTTTGCGAAAGGTATGCGTTTTGACGATCTTTATAACTTTCTTAAGTTCGTCGTCTGTCAGGTCCTGAAATAGACTGATTTTTCTTAACTGGTCCAATGTAGGCATAAACCCTCCCGGATATATCGTTACAAAATCGCGTCAAAGGGGCATGCTGTATAACATGATCCGCATTTAACGCATTTTGATTTTTTAATTTTCGCCTTCTGTTTCTTTTCCCATGCAATAGCTTCAGAAGGACAGACCCTGAAACATTTACCGCACATTTTGCAATGTTCATTGCTGACAGTATACTGCCGCAGTGATTTGCATGCGGTGGCCGGGCAGCGACCCTCTTTTATATGGGCCTCATATTCGTCCCTGAAAAAATGAATTGTTGACATCACAGGATTCGGCAGGGACCGTCCGAAACCGCAGAGTGATGACTGTTTTATGCTGTTGCCGAGTTCAAGCAAAAGCTCTATGTCGCCGCTTTTGCCATTGCCTTCGGTAATTCGTGTCAATATCTCAAGCATCCTCTT
>PIVU01000638.1 GCA_003354025.1 Nitrospirota bacterium | reverse complement strand
TTGGTGGCCACTTCGGTAATCTTAACGTCAAAACCATGCTCCCTGGAGTCGCCTGACTCAAGAGTGGCACCAACAAACTCAAGATTTGTACCCGTTGTGGTCCCGGCAGCACCCCTGGATCCGTCCAGGAGCCGCTTGGTACCAAACTGAGCCTGATCGGAAATCCGATCAATGGTTGCCAGAGCGTTGCTGATCTCTTTCTGATCCGCTTCCAGCATCACTTCATCATTGACCCCTTCGTTAGAAGCATGAATCGCCAACTGACGAACAGAGGTCAAGAGATTGGAAATTTCAGACATGTTCGCCTCAGTGGTCTGCACGAGGGAAACCGCTGTTTCGGAATTTTCTATGGCCTGGTTCAAGCCGGCAATCTGGGCGCGCATCTGCTCTGATATGACGAGAGATGCAGGACCCTCAGATGCCCGGTTGATCTTCAGCCCGGAAGACAGACGTTCCAGGGTCTTTGACATCTCCGCCTGGTTGGCCTGTAAATTCCGGTGCGAATTGATCGCACTGACATTATG
>PIVU01000378.1 GCA_003354025.1 Nitrospirota bacterium | reverse complement strand
GTTCAAGTAAGCCGCTACGCGGCAGAAACTGATTGACATATTATACACCCTCCAATCGGATAATCTATAGAAAAATAAATCTAAGGAGGGAAGTATCATGAACACATTCAGGAAAAGAATGATTGAAGACATGCAGCTGTACGGCTATGCCGAAAGGACACAGGAATCATATCTGCGGGGAGTACGCCAGTTGCACGAGTACAACGGGAAGTCTCCGGATCTGATTACAGAGGAAGAAGTGAGAGAGTATTTTCTGCACATCAAAAACAAGCGGAAATACGCTGCAAACACCATGAAGATTGCTTATTACGGGATCAAGTTTTTCTACAAAATCACTCTGAAGAAAACCTGGGACACGTTGAACCTTGTTCGGGCTCAGCCTGAAAGGCGGCTTCCAATCGTACTTAGTATCGATGAGGCACGTTGCATTATTGAGCGCATCAGGACAATCCATAACAAGACCTACATTCAGACCGTTTATTCCTGCGGCCTCAGACTTCAGGAAGCCCTTAATCTTCAGGTCAGTGATATTGACAGCAAGAGAATGGTCATTCATGTTCATCGCGGCAAAGGAGCTAAGGACAGATATGTCCCGCTTCCTGAAAACACACTGCTTATGCTGAGAAAATACTGGCGGACACACAAGAATCCGGTCTGGATATTCCCCTTTCGCACCCAAAGCGGCAAGAAGGCCCCAACAGCCGATAAGCCAATGGACAGGTCTACCGTCAATGGGGCATTGATTCGTACGCTTAAGAAGATGCCCTCTATCAAAAAGAAGGTCTCCATTCATACTTTCAGGCATTCGTATGCAACTCATCTGCTTGAAGCAGGGGTCAATATACGGCTCATTCAGCAGTATCTTGGGCATAAGTCACTGATTACCATGATGGTCTATTTTCATGTCACAACTTTCGGGCAGGCCGATGCTTACAAAAAGATCAATTCAATCATGTCGGTACGACTCGATTCCGAGAAGGAGGTGGATTAATCATGAGCGCTATACAGAACATCTTTAAACTCTATGCCCCTGAATATCTGAAGCTCTATGGTAATGCCATGCCTGAAAATCATCGCAAGACGATCTCCGCTATCCAGCAATGCAGGCACGGCTCTTTCGGCGCTAATGTCTTCCGATGTGGTTCATGCGGAAATATTCATATAACTCAATGTTCCTGCGGTAACCGCCATTGCCCCACATGCCAGAATGATAAAGCGGCCCTTTGGCTCATTAATCAATCGAAGAATCTTCTACCATGTTCATACTTTCTTATTACGTTCACGATTCCCGATGACCTGCGTCCCTTATTCAGAAGCAATCAGCAGGCTGCCTACTCTGCTATGTTCTCTGCTGCATCGGATACTCTGAAAACCCTTGCAAAGGACAAACACTACGTCGGAGCTGACAAGACAGGTTTCACCGCTGTTCTTCATACCTGGGGCAGGCAACTTCAGTATCATCCGCATATTCATTTTATCGTTCCGGGTGGGGGGCTCTCAAAAGAGCCACAAGAGAAGTGGCTTTCTTCTGGGCGGGCCTTCTTTATTCACGTTACTCCTTTATCTATTATATATAGAGCTAAGTTCCGGGATGAGATAAAAAAGGCAGGGCTGTATCATCTGATTAATTCTGTTGTCTGGCAAAAAGACTGGGTTGTTCATTCTAAAGCCGTCGGTGACGGCAGGGCTTCTCTGAAATATCTTGCCCCTTATGTTTTTCGGGTTGCCATTTCCAATGCACGTATTGTCAGCTACGGCAATCATCAGGTTTTGTTTAGATACAAAAAATCAGGCAGCAACCGTTTGCGCACCATGACTCTTGATGCCATGGAATTCATCAGACTATTTTTACAGCATGTCCTTCCGCATGGCTTTATGAAGATCCGGCATTACGGTTTACTCAGCTCAAACTCCTCTACGCCCATTGAGAAAGTGCGTGAGCTTATTTCCCTGGTTTATGATGTTGTGAAGCTGGTTGCAGTTCCGTTACTGCCCAAGCCAAAATTCGTCACATGCAAACACTGCGGAGATGCCATGCAGAGGACCAAATTCATATCTGCAAGAAATCGTGCTCCGGGGTGACTGGACCATGTGAGACTGTTGCGGCGTTATAATGTATCTTTCTGATTCTTTGCCGGCTGATTAATTCGGTTGGTCA
>PIVU01000377.1 GCA_003354025.1 Nitrospirota bacterium | reverse complement strand
GGACCGCCGGACAATGAACGCTGTTATTTCCGAACTGAAAAAGCACCGCCTATTCTTCTTTGACAGCATTACCAGCTCAAAGTCAGTCGGCTACTCCTCTGCAAAGTCTCAAGGGCTGCCGGCACTCCGCAGGGATGTGTTTCTGGACGATGAAGACGATCCTGCTGAAATTAAAAAACAATGGAATAGAGCAGTCGAACTTGCTGTACGCAATGGCCGGGCAATCGCCCAGGGCCACCCCAGAAGAAACACTCTCGATGTATTAAAGCGGGCCCTTAAAAAGAATACTAAGGTAATCATTGTGCCGGTCACCGACCTGCTGACTCCTGCCCAAGCCCGTTAGGGCAATTCGTGATAGGGCAATTCGTGAATTGCCCCTACGTTTATACCTGCAATCGCAATTGTAGGGGTAATTCACGAATTACCCTTTGATTACCCATGCACCCTAACTATTAAGAATTTAAATACATGTTTAACTCTTTTGACATTTCAGGAGATATGATTTAGATTTAATAAATAAATTTACACTTGGAGGACGCTATGGATATTAATTATATGCTAAAAGTTCAGGACGCAAAGGCTGTTGACATTCAAAAAGCCCTAAAAGCAGCAGGGATTGACGTAACAAGCATAATAGAAGTCCACAAAGATAAAAACGAATAGTCTGTCAAAGGGCAATTCGTGAAGGGCAATTCGTGAATTGCCCCTACATAATAGTCCCAGTTCATAACTGCAATCACAATTGTAGGGGTAATTCACGAATTACCCCATTTTCTGACAGGATTAACGGATAATCCGGACATGCAATTATGTTAGAAAAAATGATAGCATTTACAGAATAGATTAATAGCGCGGACTGCGTTGACCCCAGTCCTTACATAAATATTCTCAGGAGATCGAATGGAGCAGACAGACGAACCGCAGCTGAACTGGCATGCCGTTCTCGTAAAATCAAGGCATGAATTTAAGGCAACAGAGAAATTACTGTCAAAAGGCATAGAGACATTTCTCCCGACAGTTGAAAAGCTTCGAAAATGGAAGGACAGGAAAAAACTTGTAGCCTTCCCCCTGTTCCCGGGATACCTATTCGTTCATACCACAAAAAGATCAGATGATCTGTTAAATGTCCTGAAAGTCCCCGGAGTTGTCAGAATGCTCTGCACAATACCCACTGAGCCTGACGTAATCCCCGACGACCAGATTACATCTCTGATTAAGCTCGTGGAAAACAAGGAAGCCCTTGACCCATACCCCTATCTCACTGAAGGCCAGACGGTCAATATTACCAAAGGCCCCCTGGCCGGTATCGAAGGCATCCTGGTCGAAAAACTGGACAAGCATATCCTCGTTCTCTCCGTAGACGTCCTGCGCCAGGGAGTAGCACTCACCATCAACGCAGCTGACGTTGAAAAAGTATAAAAGAAAGGGGGCAGTGGGCAGGAACTGCCACATTATAACACTTTGAATTTTGTACGATACGCTTAACTGTTTTACATCCGTAAACCACCTTTATTAACAATCACAATTACACAATTGCCCCACACGCCGAACCCGCCTCCTGCCCCCTGACAACTGCCCCCTTTCTTTTCTAGCCGTGTTCTTTTTACATCAGCACAATTGCATCAACAACACAAAAAAAAGTTGTCAGTTGTCAGTTGTCAGTTGTCAGGAAAAGAAAAAAACATTCCTAATAGCTTCAACCTGTTGATTTATTTGCCTTTTACCACTGCCCACTGCCCACTGCCCACTGATAACTTCTTCCTGGCCCGTGTTTTGCTTATATATAAACGTTGAATCTTCATATTGAAGTTCATAAAGCAGCAAACTTGACGGTAAAATCAAGTATTAGCTTGACAAATGTTAATTTGAATGGTATAAATTTTCATTTAATTATTAACTATACATAATAAACAAAAAACCATGATAACAGTAAAAAATCTTTTTAAAGGGGGTGATGGAGAAGCAAAAAATTAGTGTCCTGCATTCCGGCTTACCGGAATGGGATTTTTTAGTATAAATAATCAATCAACAAAACCTTAAAAGGAGGATATGAATGAAGAAGCTTTTTATTTTATTACTTAGTGTAGTTGCACTGGTGGCTTTCACATCATCAGCATTCGCACTGCACGGCGTAAAAGACATGTTTGAGTACACACCGCAGGT
>PIVU01000144.1 GCA_003354025.1 Nitrospirota bacterium | reverse complement strand
ATTAATCAATAATAACAACGTGCACATCCATCACATTTGTCCCCGTAGGTCCTGTGATAATCAGCGCATCAATCTGCTTAAAAAAATTGTATGAATCATTATTATCAAGATAGGTCTGAGGATCCAGTCCAAGGGCTTTAGCTTTTGTGATCGTCTCACCGTCAACCATCGCACCTGCTGCATCAGTCGGCCCGTCAGTCCCGTCAGTCCCGGCAGATACCATTGATACTCCCTCCATACCTTCAATTTCCATTGCAAACCGTAAGGCCAGCTCCGTATTCCTGCCGCCCTTCCCTTTACCCTTTACAACAACCGTTGTTTCGCCTCCTGAAATTAGACACTTTGCACAATTACTGCGTGAATCACTTTTATCAACCGGCATTATACCTTTCACTATGTCTGACAGCCACTTCCCAACTTCTACGACATCTCCTTCAATATTGGATGACAGTATCTCCGTCTCATAACCTAGAGATTCAGCTTCTCTCTGCCCTGCCTCAAGAGCAATAATATTACTGCCGATTACGATGTTCTGAACTTTCTGAAAGGCTGGATTGTCCCTGTCAGGGGTATCTTCGATTTCATTGTTAACACCACGGTTTATTAATTCCATAATACTTGCAGGCGTTTCATCGGCAATACCGTATTTATTAATAACATCAAGGGCGTCCTGAAATGTAGATGAATCAGGAGCTGTAGGCCCTGATGCTATAACATCCAGCCTGTCTCCGATTACATCGGAAATCATAAGGCTGATTACCTCTGCCGGATATGCAATTTCAGCAAGTCGACCTCCTTTGACTGCCGACAGGTGTTTTCTTACAGAATTAAGCTCAGCAATGTCAGCGCCGCATTTCAACAGCAAGTCCGTAATCTTCTGCTTTTCAGAGAGGGTTATTCCATCGTATGGAGATACTAGCAATGCTGAACCGCCTCCGGATATTAAACATACCACCAAAGTACTCTCATCGGCGCTCCTCAACATCCTGACGATCTCATCGGCCGCCTTCTCCCCATTCTCATCAGGGACAGGATGCGCAGCTTCATAGACCTTAATGTTATTTAACCCTGACAACTGACAACTGCCCCCTGCCCCCTTTTTTTCAACATGCCCGTACTTTGTAACAATAATCCCCTCCGTTATTGCCACGTTCTCAAGCGACTCATCAAAGGCTTTTGCCATTTGATATGCCGCCTTCCCAAAACCCGCTACAATGAGTTTCGAATAATTATTCATGGAATAATAGGACATGATCTTTTCAGCATATCCTTTTACAAGCAATTCCGGATTTACACTTTTAAGCGACGCCTCAAATACTTTTTCCGCATTTTTCATTAATTTTATCCTTTAATCCTTATCAGAGTTTTTCTTGACCATTTTTTTTTTAACATTTATACTTGTTTTTATTCAATTATTCAAACTGAAAGGTTAATTATGTCTGATTTTCATCAGGGTGGTGTATTACCGACATTTCACAAGCTCGGTGAATCGAATCTTAACAAGATTGAAGCAGAATTATATTTGTACTCCCGTGAACGTCCCATCGCTCTTGTTCTTCCCTCTCTCTATACTGAACTGGAAGGGGAAGCCCTTATCAACATCTTAAACGAAATAAAGAATGTTAACTATCTGAAGGAAGTCGTTGTAACACTCGGCCCGTGCACAAAAAATGAATTTGATAAAGCACGAGAGTTCTTTTCCGTACTGCCACAGACAACTAAACTTATCTGGAACAACGGGGACAGAATAAGCGAAGTATATAAGACCATATCATCAGCCGGACTGCAGCTGGGAGATACAGGCAAGGGGCAGTCAGCCTGGATTGCCTATGGCTACATCATCGCTCAAAAGAATATAGACGTTATCGCACTGCATGACTGCGATATTATGACATACAGCAGGGAAATGCTTGCACGACTATGCTATCCGGTTGCAAGTCCTATTCTGGAGTACGAATTCTGCAAGGGCTATTACAGCCGCGTCACAAACAGAATGCACGGAAGAGTCACCAGACTGCTCATTACTCCCTTGTTACGTGCGCTCAAGAAAATTCATGGAGAACTTCCTCTTCTTGAATTTCTGGACAGTTTCAGATATCCGCTGGCAGGTGAATTTTCAATGGCTGTTGACCTTGCCCGTGTAAACAAAATCCCCGGTGACTGGGGGCTTGAAGTCGGAGTACTGGCTGAAGTCTACAGAAACTGTTCCGTCAGAAGAGTTTGCCAGGTTGATATTGCTGATAATTATGACCATAAACACCAGGCCCTGTCCCCTGATGATGCATCACAAGGTCTGCTTAAAATGTGTATAGACATTAGCAAGTCTATTTTCAGAACTCTCGCTTCAGAGGGGATAGTATTTTCCGCTGGTCGCTTCAGGACTCTAATAGCATCATACGTCAGAACAGCGCAGGACATGTTGAAGCGTTATGAAGACGATGCTGCTGTGAACGGACTTGAATTTGACCGTCACGAAGAGAGTCTCGCTGTTGAGTCTTTCACAGAGGGGATCAAAATTGCTTCCGAAATAATTATGAAAGACCCTCTGGGAGTGCCTCTTATCTCCAGTTGGGACAGGGTTGAGTCTGCATTACCGGATATTCTCGAAATGGTTAAAGAGGCTGTAGACAAAGACAATGAATAAAGTTTTGCACTATTGTGACCGATATCACAGTTAAGAATATAATAATAAGTAATATATATAAATAGAATAATCTGCATCTAATGCAAGGAGGAGTACCATGGGTTTCTGGGACAAAATTCAGGAAGAAGTCAAGAGTAACCTTCAGGAAGGAATTGATATTTTCAAAGAAGGCGGCTCTGTTTTTCAAAAAAAACTAGAGGAATTTACAGACGGCGGAAAAAAGAAATACAAAGAATTTAATTTAAACATGAAAGTCCAGGATGAATTTGCAAAACTGGGCGGAGAAATTTATGACCTGATCAGCAAGAAAACAGCTAACCCTCTTGAGAGTAGAAGTGTTACTTCTATTATCAGCAGAATAAACAAGCTGGAAGCCGATATCAACAAACTGGAGGCAGCTGCAACTCCTGCACCAAAGAAGAAACCCACGGCAAAGAAAAAAACAACCGTGAAAAAGAAGACCGCAGCCAAAAAGAAAGTAGCTGCAAAAAAGAAGACAACGGCAAAAAAGAAAACAACCGTCAAGAAAAAGACAACGGCAAAAAAGAAGACTGCAGCCAAAAAGGCGGCTCCAGCGAAAACTGCATCGCCGTCTGAAAAGGAATAATGAAAAGACTAATAATTATATTACTGCTCATCATAACTGTACCGTTTCTGGTCCCTGATAAAAAACAGGAGACCCCATCTCCCGTAATCGCAGAAGTTCTGCCTGAGCCGGTTGAGGAAAATCATTCGCACACTATAACCGGAATTGTTCAGTCAAGAGAAACTCTGGATTCGATCTTCGGCAAGCATAAATTAAATAAGGCCGACATGAACACCATTTATGTCACGGCCAAAAAGCAGTTCAACCTTTCCAAAATTTCCGTTGGAAGCGTTTATTCATTCGAGCTGGATAAAGATAAAAATGAAATCCAGAAAATGCAGTTCGGCATTAACGATTCTTCTTTTCTGAATGTAGTAAGAAACACCGAAGGCTTTGAATCCAAAAAAATAGATATTCAGTATGAAACCAGGATCGGTTCTTTCTATATCGATATTCAGGGCAACCTGGCATCTTCAATGCCGGGCACACACAAAGAGTACAATAGACTGGCTATGAATTTATCGGACATATATGCGTGGGACATCGATTTCAACAATGACATAAGGAACGGTGATTCAGCAAAGATCATTGTCGAGGAGTTATGGGCTGGAGATGCATTCAAGGGGTATGGTGATATCCTTGCAGCTGAATTCTACAGCAACGGAAAAGTTCATAAAGCTTATAAATTTGAAGACAACGGTTATGCGGACTATTATGACGAAAACGGTAAATCTCTAAAAAAAGCCCTTCTGAGATCTCCTTTAAAATTCAAATATATCAGTTCCCGTTTCAGCAGAAGCCGGCTTCATCCCAAGCTCAGGGTATACAGGCCTCACCTGGGAGTTGATTATGCAGCCAAAACAGGAACGCCTGTTTCAGCAGCCGGAAGCGGACAGGTCGTATTTGCCGGGAATAAGGGCCAGATGGGCAAGATGGTAAGGGTTAAGCACCCCGGTGGATATGAAACCTACTACGGTCACCTTTCAAGAATACCACGAAAAATTAGGAGAGGCACCAAAGTGTCCCAGGGTGATTTAATCGGATATGTCGGATCAACGGGGCTATCAACGGGGCCTCATCTTGATTACAGGATTAAGTTTAACGGCAGGTTTGTTAATCCACTTACAATCAAACTTCCGAGAGGCACTTCAATACCGAAAAACGTACTGGCAGAATTCAGGCAAACCATGGACAGCCTTGATCCCAGACTGGCGTCTCTTATACGGCCTGTTATTGCGTTAACCGATAAAAAGAAAAAAACATCCGGTTAAGAGAGCAGTCCTTTTTTTATAACATTAATAGTTAAACTCAGCTACAACCCGTGTCATGAAAGAGTTCATTACAAGCCTGGCGAATAATTTCAGTTCTCCAATCGTGGCAGCCATTGTCATTTTCCTCATATATATTCTGCTTGCCAAAATTGCAGACTTATTTACCGATAAATTTATTAGGCGCCTCACTAAATTCACAAAGTCAGACATGGATGACAGGATAATTGATCTAATGCACCGTCCTGTTTTCTATACTGTTGTAATCTTCGGTGCTCTTCATTCCATAAAAGTACTTAATGTTTCTGATAAATTTATTTTCTATACAAACGGAGCTCTATTAACTCTTCTCGCTTTACTATGGAGCATATGCATCAAAAAAGTAAGCAAGCCGATTATTGAAAATTCCGTATTAAGCAGGGAAATAACCCCCCTTATAGAAAATATCTGGACAGTGCTGGTTATAATCGGAAGCACTATGTTCATTTTATCGGTATGGGAAGTTAACATTACCCCCCTCCTGGCTTCCGCCGGTATCGTCGGTGTTGCCGTCGCCCTTGCTGCCAAGGACACTCTTGCTAACTTTTTCGGAGGCATAAGCGTATTTATCGACAAACCCTATAAGATCGGCGATTATATCGTGCTTGATCAGGGTGAGAGAGGTGAAGTTGTCAATATCGGCATACGAAGCACTCGCATCAAAACAAGAGATGATATAATGATTACAGTACCGAATTCAATTATTGCGAACACAAAGATTATTAACGAAAGCGCCCCGGTACCGAATTTCAGGTTCAGGGTCCCGGTGTCAGCAGCGTATGGATCGGATTTAGATCAGATAGAGAGCATTCTCATGGAGATAGCAGACAACAACAGTAATGTTCAAAAATCTCCGGAGCCCCGAGTGAGATTCAGGGCATTCGGTGATTCATCGCTAAACCTTGAATTGCTCTGCTGGGCAAAGGAACCGGCAGTCAGGGGAAAAACTATTCACGAAATTAATAAAGCAGTATATAATAGATTTAATGAGGCAGGCATCACCATACCATTTCCTCACAGAACTGTTTATGTAAGAGAGGACAAAAATTGGGAAAAAGAATAGAGCCTTTTAATTTTAAACAATGTGTCAGCATTGTAAAGTCTACAGGTAAACATGCCAAAAACCTCCGTGAGCTGCGAAAGCGCATATCACAGGTAAGTGATGAATCAATATACCATCATGTATACCAATATTTTCTTAAGGGCCACATTCTGGAATATACAAATGATTTTGCCCACTGGGCCGGTGAACATCTTGAAGAAAGCGCCCTGTCCGAACGTCTTACAAGCATTGATCCCTATACCGGTGAATACACTGATGAGAAATCATTAGTAAAGCGGCTTGCCAGCACAGAACCCTACACTCTGGATTCAGTGAATAAAGTGAGGAAAGAGCTGATAAGAGAAATAGATAGTTTTTTACAGGCATTCCCCGAACCTCACGATGTGGTCAAAGGTAATGAATTCTATTTTAATGAAACGGTCAGCCTTGTATTCCCTGTAGGTGTTAAGACCAGAAATCTGGCTGAATTTCTTGTTGCCATAGAGCATATAGACGCCGGGAGCATTTATTATCACTTCTATGATTCAAGAGTGCGTCTCGGTGAAGGCATGGTAGATGATTTTTCCAGATGGATCGAGCATGGTCTTGGCAAGAAAAAACTGGCCGACCGTATCAGGGGCATAGATCCTTTCATGCACAGCATAGAAAGCATACGGACTCATATCAGAGAAATTGTTGAAAAATATGTCAGGGCCGACATGGAAGGAGTGGCAGATTGATAAAAGAATATTCCGGAATAGCTCCAAAAGGCGACATACTTCTTATTCAGAAACTGTGTGAAAAACTGGAAGGAAAGTCATTTCTCCATGTTAATTCCACTCGTGAAGGAGGTGGGGTTGCCGAAATTCTTCACCGTATGATTCCGCTGCTGCAGGACCTTGGCATTAATGCCAAATGGGAAGTCATCAATGGTGATGCCAAATTCTATGATTTCACTAAAAAAACACACAATGCTCTTCAGGGCAACGAGGAAATATTCACAAAATCAATGTGGGACCACCATTATGAAGTCAATAAAGCAAACATGAAAAAACTGAGTCTCGGCGCAGATGCTGTCCTCATCCATGACCCGCAGCCTGCCCCGCTCATAAATTTCAGGAGCGCTTCTTCGAAAAAAAGGAATAAAGTCTGGATCTGGCGATGCCACATTGATGTAGCTAATCCTGCCAGCAATGTATGGACCAACATGAAAAAGTATGTCAAGAACTATGACGCTGCTATTTTTTCAGTTGCAAAATTCTGCAAATCACTGCCAATCGATGAGTTTATCGTCACTCCCTCGATTGATCCTCTGAGTGATAAGAACATTGAGCTGAGCGAACAGGAGATTAATGCTGTAGCTGAAAAATACAGCATTCCCCGCGACAAGCACATCCTGCTGCAAGTCTCCCGGTTCGATAAGTTTAAAGATCCTATCGGCGTTATCAATGCTTACAAAATCGTCAAGAAGTACAATGACTGCAGGCTTATACTGGCGGGCAGTCCGGCAACAGACGATCCTGAGGGTGAAGCGATTCTAAATGAAGTTAAGAATTATGCAGGCAATGATCCTGATATCATTATCATGCTGCTTCCGCCTGACTGCCACAGAGATATTAATGCAATTCAGCGGATGTCCGACGTTATTCTGCAGAAATCAATCAAAGAAGGGTTCGGCCTCACAGTATCTGAAGCCATGTGGAAAGAAAAACCGGTCATAGGAGGTGCTGTAGGCGGCATTCCTCTTCAGATCGTCCACGGTGTAACAGGGTTTGTCGTCCATTCCGTTGAAGGGGCAGCATTCAGGATAAGGCAATACTTGAATAACCCCGAGATGGCTAGACGGATGGGACAGAGAGGCAAAGAGTATGTAAGGAACAATTTCCTTTTGACGCGGCAGATAAGGGACTACCTATCTCTATGGTACAGCCTGAAGAACAAAGGTAAAAATGTAATTGAACTATAAGCAGCACCGTTTCAAATTATTTTCAAGACACCCTCTCAAACTTATCTTTCATAAAACATCCTGCCAGCCAATATAGGGGACGAGGCAGCTGATTTCTCCTTACATACATCTTTACTAGTTTAATATATTATACTTACTGTACTGTTCAAGCATGAAAACGATCAGAATCAAACACTTATAGTACATTTATGGAACCAGAAAAAACTGAAAAACTGCTGGACAAGATATTAAGCTTCAGGCTGGGCGAGCATACTATTATCATTGTCATGTCCGTCATTGTTGGGCTGCTTAGCGGATTTGCCAACGTAATTTTCCGTGCATCCGTGCACTTTGTCCATGAAGTCATTTTTGTCGGAGGTTCAGCACTCCTGCATATTGGAGAAGGAGGATATTACAAATTACTGACCCCCCTACTGCCTGTGTGTGGGGCACTTCTGCTCATCCCTCTTTCCTTTATATTCAAAGAGGGGTTCTATGGATACGGCTTTCCTGCTTTCCTTGAAAGAGTCAATATTCAGGGAGGTAAAATCAGGGTTAAAACCATATTCAACAAAATACTCGGCCCTGCCCTTACTATTGGTTCCGGTGGTTCAGCAGGAGTTGAAGGACCTATCGCTCAGATAGGCGGTGCAATAGGCTCTCTTGTGGGGCACATATTCAAGGTTTCAGGAAACAGGATTAAGCTATTAATCGCGGCCGGTGCAGCCGGCGGAGTAGCTGCTACATTTAATGCGCCTATTGCAGGCGTTATGTTTGCAACAGAGATCGTGCTCCTGGGCAACTATGAGCTGACATCATTTTCCGCAATAGTTATTTCATCAGCAATGGCTACGGTTATATCAAGAATGTATTACGGAGAAATTCCCGTATTTACTGTCCCGGCTTATGAGGTCAATCCTTATGAAATCCCTCTCTATATCCTGTTAGGTATTTTCATCGGAGTAGTTGCCGTTCTATATATAAGATTATTTTACAAAGTAAAGGATTCTTTTGATAGTTTCAAAATGCATCCAAAGCTAAAACCGGTCATAGGCGCCTTCTTAGTTGGATCCATCGGTATTTTATTCCCACAGATAATGGGTGACGGTTATGAATACATCCAGATGGCCCTTGAAGGAAAGCTAATTTTCATAATCATGTTTGCACTTATATTTATAAAAATTGTAGCAACATCTCTAACTATAGGTTCCGGATCACCCGGAGGAGTCTTTGCTCCGGCTCTCTTTATAGGTGCGATGGCCGGAGGTGCATTCGGATGGGGTGTTAACTCTATATTCCCTGAATATACATCGAATCCGGCTGCATATGCCACAGTAGGAATTGGTTCATTCCTCGCTGCTGCAACACATGCCCCTCTAAC
>PIVU01000376.1 GCA_003354025.1 Nitrospirota bacterium | reverse complement strand
GGCGGTCATTAGCAATGATTCAGGGCCAATGCACATTGCTGCAGCGCTGGACAAACCCGTTATTGCAATTTTTGGCCCGACTGATCCGGAAAAAACGGGACCTTACGGCTGGCAGACTAACAGCAAACTTAATGTAGTAAGAGTAAAAGTACCGTGCAGCCCCTGCCGCAAGAGATCATGCAACGAACTATTATGCATGGATAAGGTAAAGGTAGGAGCTTTGCTGTCTGCTCTGAAGCCATATATATGATTACAAAGATCCGGCACATAATATTTCTGTGTAGCATGGTTTCCATTGTATGCTTACTAATCCCGTCAATGCCCTATTCAGCTGATCCCATAGTTAAGAAGTATACTTATAACATTTACTGGCTGGGACTACGCGGAGGGCAAGCTGAGCTTGAAATCATTACATCGAGTGACAGCATTATCATAAAGACACATGCAACATCAGCACCAATTGTATCACTGTTTTATAAAGTTGATGACAGGGGCCAAAGCACACTTGATGCTGCAGGCAATCCTCAGGAGTTTGTTCTTAAAACCCGTGAAGGGAAACACAGGAGGCATAAAATAACAAAGTTCAAGACTCCTCCTGACAGCGATGAGCTGACTGCTATTTTTCATAATGTACTGGATAATGAAGTGGTTGAGTTTCCTCTTCAAAGGCAGGCATATGATCCATTGTCTGCCTTTTACGAAATGTCAACGCGACATATCGAAGTGGGCACCTCCGAATATATAGATATTTTCGATAACAAAAAGCTCTACAATGCAGAAGTAAAGGTATTAAAACGTGAACGCATAAATGTTCCCGCAGGCAAATTTGATACGATTCATGTAATGCCCCTTTTAAAATCCGAGGGACTGTTCCGTAAAACAGGAGATATTCACCTCTGGGTAACTGATGACGAAAGGAAACTGCCTGTCTTACTGACAAGCAAAGCACGAATAGGAAAGTTTAAAGTTATGCTTGTTAACGAGGAAATCAAATAGTATCCTCTTTCCACTACCATTCACAATACTTGATTTAATATGTTAAAATAACAAGTTGTATTTATCACTTTTACTCTAGGAGGAAAGATGAACATCTCTGTAATAGGCAGCGGGTATGTTGGATTAATCACTGGTGCGTGCTTTGCTGAGTTCGGTCTTAATGTTACCTGTGTCGACAACGATGCTAAAAAAATAAAATCCCTAAAAAAGGGCAAAGTACCTTTTTACGAACCGGGACTCGAAGAACTGCTTCAGAAGAACATTGAAGCGGGACGCATGCATTTTACAAGTAATATGAGTGAAGCAGTCGATACATCACTGGTTGTATTTATTGCAGTGGGTACTCCTCCTAAAAGCGACGGGTCTGCAGAAATGAAATATGTTGAGACTGTTGCCAAAGAAATCGCAAAAAATACAAAAAGCTATAAAGTCATTGTAACAAAAAGCACTGTACCGGTAGGCACCGGAGAAAAGGTACATAAGATCATATCAAAACATCTCAAGGAAAACGTGGGTTTTGATGTAGTATCCAACCCGGAATTTCTCAGGGAAGGCGCTGGAATTGAGGACTTCATGAGACCTAACAGGGTAGTAATAGGCACATCAAGTGATCAGGCAACTGCAATAATGAAAGACCTCTACAGACCGCTTTACCTCTTAGAAACTCCAATCGTTATTACGGACGTTAAGACAGCAGAACTTATCAAATACTCTGCAAATGCCTTTCTTGCAACCAAGATATCATTCATCAACGAAATTGCAAACCTCTGCGATAGCGTAGGTGCCAATGTACAGACCGTAGCAAAGGCCATCGGGCTCGACCGCAGAATCGGCCCAAAATTCCTGCACGCCGGTCCAGGCTACGGCGGTTCCTGTTTTCCTAAAGACACTCTTGCACTGCTGCAGATCGGGAAAGAACAAAAGGTGAAACTGGGCATTATTGATGCTACAGTAAAAGCCAATGAACACCAGAAACAAAAAACAGCGAAAAAAATAGTAACCACTCTTGGCAACATTAAAGGCAAAGCTGTTTGCGTGCTTGGACTTTCATTCAAGCCGAAAACAAATGATATCAGAGACGCACCTTCACTGTTTATTATTGAGGAATTACTCAAAGCAGGAGCGAAAGTTAAAGCACACGATCCTGTTGCAATGAAAGATGCTAAAGAAATATATCCA
>PIVU01000143.1 GCA_003354025.1 Nitrospirota bacterium | reverse complement strand
TATCAATTGTTCGTCCAGTTCATTGTTGATTGCTTTTAGTGCTTTATCAATTCTGGGGCGAGGGGTAATCCAGTGACTGTTGGGATATAGAGATATACTCGTCAACTGTTTTAATGTCTTGCCCGTCAAAGAGTCAAACTCATACAGACCGTCAATATCATCTCCGAAGAATTCGACACGTAGTGCATTATCTCCTGATGCGGAAGGAAATATTTCGATAGTATCTCCCCTTACACGAAAGGTGCCGCGTTTAAAATCGTCGCTTCGTTCAAATAGCATCTCCACAATCCTTCGCAAAAACTCATCTCTTTCAATCCTCATCCCTTCTTCAATTAATAAATGCATGCCCAGGTAATCTTCAGGTGAGCCTATGCCATAAATGCATGATACCGATGCAATGACTATAGCATCATTTCTTTCCAGCACAGCACGCGTTGCAGAGTGCCTCAGCCGGTCAATGTCTTCATTGATCATTGCATCCTTTTCAATGTAAGTGTCCGTTGAGGGCAAATACGCCTCTGGCTGGTAGTAGTCGTAATAACTCACAAAGTATTCCACCGCATTATCGGGGAAGAAAGATTTGAATTCCCCATAGAGCTGAGCTGCAAGCGTCTTGTTGTGCGCGATAATGAGGGACGGCCTGTTAATGTTTGCTATTACATTGGCGACTGTGAAGGTTTTACCTGATCCGGTAACACCAAGAAGCACCTGGTGGTCCAGGTTAGTATTAATGCCCTGAGTCAGGTCGTTGATTGCTTCGGGCTGATCTCCTTTAGGCTTGAATGGCGATACCAGTTTGAAAGTGCCGGGTTTTTGCTGTTGTGAATAATTCATTAATGTAGTTTATCATTTCAACTGAAAAAATCATGTTGGTAGGCATGTATTGCATAATAAACGGAAATTGACATATTAAATACATACTGATAAAGTTTGTAAATAGGAGAGATTATGTATGAGTGAAAATAGATTTGAGATGGGAGAATCTCTCAGGTTCGGCTGGGACACCGTCAAGGCCAATCTTGGTTTCTTTGTAATACTTCTGATAGTCGCGTTTTTAATTCAGATCATCCCGAGGTTTATAGGCGAGGTAATTTCAGACAGATTACCAATAATCAGTATTATCCTCTACCTGATTGCAACAGTGCTGGAAATTGTTGTATCTCTCGGATTAATTAAAGTGAGCGTCAACTTTTGCGACGGTATAAAGGGTAAGCTCGATGACCTCTTATCATCCTTTCACTATTTATTAACGTATTTTGCAGCAGCGCTGGTGTATTTTCTAATAGTAGTAGCCGGACTGTTTCTGTTAATTATACCGGGCGTGATCTGGGGTATTAAGTACAGTATGTTCCCCTATTTTATAGTCGATGCGAAAATGGGGCCCATAGAAGCAATCAAGGCCAGCGGCAAGGCAACGTCAGGTGCAAAGTTCCATTTGTTTCTTTTTGGTTTGCTGCTCCTGTTAGTAAACCTGGTAGGTATGCTTGCCCTTGGAATCGGTCTTTTCGTATCAATTCCCGTCACTATGGTGTCTTATGCCTATGTTTACCGCCAGCTTGCAGGAAAAGGGACTACGTCGCCCAAGAAGAAAGCCACTCCTCAAGGCGGGACAGCAACGGATGTTAAAGGCGTGATGTACGTAAACCTCGATGCCTGACTCTTGGCGGGGATAAATACGTCATAAGTTGAAACGCATTTATGAAAGTTTCTTAAGCTTCTTTTCATATGTCTTAAGCGCAGCCGCTCCAAACAGGACAAACCGGATTAGTTCTATATCGTCATGCCCCTTAAGGTAACCTACGGCTGCCTGAAGAGCTATTTCAGCTGCGTCTTCCATTGGATACCTGTATGCTCCTGTACTGATCGAGGGGAATGAGATGCTCCTGATACCATTGGAAGATGCTACGGTAAGGCAGTTATTATATGCGTTTTGCAGCAGCTGTGGTTCGCCCTTTAGTCCGTCTCTATATACAGGGCCTACAGTATGAATTACGTATTTGGCTGCCAGCTGTCCACCTGTAGTTATGACTGCATCACCTGTTTCACATCCGCCGATTTTAATACACTCATCAAGAATTTGAGGGCCTCCTGCCCTGTGTATTGCGCCATCACCGCCTCCACCGCCCCGGAGTGTTTTGTTTGCTGCATTTACAATGGCGGCAGTGTCCTGCTTTGATATGTCTCCTTCTGTGAGAGAAAGAATGCCTTTATTAATTTTCACATCCATATGCACCTCTTTCTAAAAAGATAAAAGTATATTCGGTAATTATTCATTATACTCCAAATAGAGCTTGAAGGATAATAGAAAAACCGCTGTAGCTCTGGGCTGCCTATGCTGTTTAGAGGGCATCAAGTGTAAGGGGGAGCAAACATTGGGGGTAATTCGTGAATTACCCCTACGGCCTGTTTACAAGCGGGTATAAAAAAATACGTTCTTCATTTTTCACGAACAATATCAATAATAGTTATTTCAGGTCTTGAAAGGAAGCGGATAGGGGGCCCTGATGTACCGGTGCCGCGGCTTACGTGTATGGCTGAACCTTTTGGCAGCTTCGTAAAGCCTGAATGGTACTGGAACATAAACATTGTGGCCAGGGTCATAGGGAATATCTGGCCTTTGTGGGTATGGCCTGAGAGTTGTAGATCAAAGCGCCCCAGACTTGCTGTATCGGTATTAGCTCCATGCTTTAAAAGAATGGTATAGAGACTCTCCGGAAGTTTGGAGAGCATTTCTGACTCAGGTTCCTGTGAGGAGGCATGAGTCGACTTTCCTGTTTCTCCGCCTTTAAAATCTACACCTGCAATATTTATCATGTTATTGACTGTTACGCCCTTTCCCCTTAACAGCGTAAAGCCTGCATCCTCAACAAACCCTGCAGTCTCTTCAACACCGCCGTATATTTCGTGATTGCCCATTACAGCGTAGGAGCCTAGTGGTGATTGAATGTCTTTGAATATCTCCGTAAGATGACGAATGTGCCGTGTAGTCCCGTCCACGAGATCGCCGGTAGAAACCACAATGTCAGGACTCTCAGCATTCAGTTTCCTGACGACTTTTTTTAACAGGCTGTCCCGCACGATTATTCCGAGATGCAAATCCGATATCTGGGCAATTCTGACCTTGTCTACTCCCGGTGGCAGTTTAGTGGTTGGCATAACAAGGTGCTCTATACCCAAATATCTTGCTTCAAAGAACCCATATATATTGATTGCCAGGGACAGCAGCATAGGGAAAAACAGGGTTTTTTCAGCTGAGATCATTCGCCCGCTTAAACTTTCGTCCATTACGGAATGACTCATCTGTACTATCAAGTTATACAGATCAAGAATGACACCTGTAGGGAAAAATATGACGAGAAAAGCCAGCCACATATATGCAATATAGGAAATAGCTCGTAATGATTTTTCAGAACTTCTATGGCTGTAGACCGGAATTAAAGCGGGAGAGAGAGTCATTATAAATACACACAGCCCTAACACAATACTAAACGGTGTTCCAATATGTATTACATGTGTCAGTTTGAAAAAAAAATAATAATTCGCCAGCACATATGAAACTGTAATAAATGAGAAAACGAGCATTGTCTATTTTATACTATTTAGGAGTTCAGGGACTTTTGTATCTGCAGAGTATGTTGAAAACCGAAAGCTTAATGCAGGGGCAAATGGCCGTTCCCCCCTATGCTTTTATTTGTGGACTTTCTCCATCTTGATGACAAACATCAGAAGCGAAGGGATAACAAAAATAGTAAATATTGTTGAGAGTGCAAGCCCCCCGAGAATAACACTTCCAAGACCTCTGTAGAGTTCGGATCCTGGACCTGGTGCAACTACAAGCGGCAGCATGCCGAAAATACTTGTGGTTGCGCTCATGTAGATCGGCCTCAGCCTTGATTTTGTTGACTCAAGAACTGCTTCCTTATAATCCATATTGTGTAAGCGAACGTTATTCAGGGCCTGATGGACAATGAGGATTGCATTGTTAACTACTATGCCTATTAATATGACGAACCCAAGCATGGTAAGAATATCAAGGGGTGACGGTGCAATCGTTGCATCAACAAGTCTGAGACCCATAAAGCCGCCGGCTGCTGCAAGTGGTACGGTAAACATAATTATAAGTGGATAAATAAAATTACCGAACAGTGCTGACATCAGCAGATATGATATTATTGCGGCAAGTACAAAGTTCCACTGAAGTATCTTTTGCGTTTCCTTGAGTTTATCGGCTACCCCGCTCATGGATACGCTGACCCCTTCTTTAATCATACCCATTGCACGTACGGCAGGGATGACCTTTTCATTGATGATGTCCATTGCTTCTTCAAGGGGAACGTCAGCCGGAGGTGTTACCTGAAGTGTAATTGTCCTTTTACGTTCAAGGTGGCGTATCGAATTGATACCTGTAGTCCTGACTAGTGAAGAGACAGAGGATAGGGGTATGATTTTCCTGTTTGGTGTAGCGATCATTGATGCATAAAGCGCTTCAGGAGTATTGATGTCCTCTTCCGATGCTTTTACAACAAGGTCGATTTTCTTCTTGCCCTCCTCCTTGAATTCACCTATCTTTCTGCCATCCATGAGCACATCCAGTGCTACACCGAGGTTATTAGCAGTCATGCCGGATGCACGCAGCCGGTCCCTTTCGGGAATAAATCTTACCTCGGGATAAAGCAGTTCAAGGGATGGGATGGGTCTTATCTGGGCCAAAGGCATCTCTTTTTTGGTAATACCGAACATGGTACCGGCAACACCTACGATCTGCTGCATGTCATCACCCACAACGTCAACCTCGACGGTTCTGCCCCTGCCGAGCCTGTTCTGGAAAATTCCGGCCTGCATGCTGACCCCGAACATCCCGGGGATCGCATATATGTTTTTCATGAAAAGCGGTACAAGTTCACCAGCCCTGTCTATACGCATACTTGTTGCACCGGCTATGTCAATCCTGTCGGCTCCCACATAAAACATGTTCTCGATGCCCGGCAGTCCATTATGGTCTTTCCCTATCAGCTCTTTTGTCGCCTCAAAAAACTGGTCGCCGATCTCCCGTTTTTCCTGATATGAAAGACCGGGCGGCGGAATAAGAAGGCTGATTACAAGGTTCCTGTTGCCCTGGGGAAGGTATTCGCTCTTCGGTAAAAGTAACCATACGGAAGCTAGAGAAACAGCAGTAAGCAGGACAACAGTAATAATCCTGGATGGGACGGAAGCGGTAGCAAAACCGACTAATTTCATGACCGAGTTAATAAGTCCGCTGCCCATTGAGGTTAATGCAGTTTCCTTTTTCTCAACTTTCTTCCTCCCTATAGTGCTGAATAATTTTTCAGAAAACATCGGTATGACCAGCACGGATACAAAGAGGCTGAGTGATACTGCGCAGCTTACTGCTATTGCAATGTCTCTGAAAAGCTGACCTGCCTCTTCCTCAACAAAAACAACAGGTAAGAAAACAGCGACAGTCGTAAGGGTTGATGCCAGAACTGCTCCCCAGACTTCCTTTGTTCCGTCATATGAGGACTGAAAAGGATTTTTCCCCATACCACGATGGCGGTCTATGTTTTCCAAAACAACTATTGCGTTGTCCACGAGCATGCCGACGGCAAAGGCTATACCCGCAAGGCTTACAACATTGAGATTCCTGCCAAGGGCATTCATTACAATAAATGTGCCAATAACACTGATAGGGATTGCAGTAGCAACGACTATTGTTGATGAAAGGCTCCGCAGGAATATGAGAAGGACAGCTATGGCAAGAATACCGCCAATCATGATGTTTCTTTTAACAAGGTTAATGGCTCCCTGGATATAGGGGCGCTGATCGTAAACCCAGTCAAGATAGATTTTCTGCGGCTTCATTATTTCCTTATTGAGCCAGTTCACGACTTCTTCCGCCCTCTTTGTCATGTCAAGGATGTTTGTCCCCGGCTCTGGTTTTACTCCTATTGCCATTCCATCTTTTGAGTTATGTATCATTGCCACAGTATTCTTTTCATATCCGATTTCAACCCTGGCAACATCGGACACTGTAACTCGCCTGCTTCCATCAGATTTTATGACAATGTTCTTTATATCCTCAGGAGATTTGAATTGAGCAACGGTCCTGATCCTGAAGTTTCTCCTCCCCACTCCCATAGTGCCTGCTGATACATCAATATTTTCAGCCTGGAGAATATCAATTAAGTTATCTATGGTGAGAGCAAACGATGTAAGTTTGGAAGGGTCGGCTATTACATGCATCTGGCGTTCACGACCTCCTCCGATAAAGAGATCTGCTACACCTTCCACTCGTTCAAGATGTTGTCTGACGTCATTCTCAAAAAAAGTTCTATAAGTACCGACGGGGTTCGGATTATTTTCATCCGATTTCATGATTATCCAGATAACAGGTGAAGTTGCAGCACCTGTTGCGTTGATTATGGGTTTATCCACATTTTCAGGGTATGAGGATACTTCATTCAGTTTATTGGATACCCTGAGAAGTGCGTCATCTACGTTTGTCCCTATAGAAAATCGAAGTGTCACTGAGCCCTGATTATTTAATGAGGAACTTTCCATTTCGGTAAGGCCAGGGATTCCTTTAAGGGCTTTTTCCTGCTCCTCAATTATGTCACGCTCTATCTCATAGGGCGTTGCGCCTGGCCATGTGGTCCTGACTTCAATTTCAGGAACAGTCACGTCCGGGCTCAACTGATAGGGCATTTGATATAGCCCGATAATACCGAAGAGTAGAATAAATATTATGCCGACGATAACTGTAACAGGTTTTTTTATTGAAAATTCTACGATATCCATATAATTAATTTAATGACAAATGTTAGCAATAGATAAATTTAACATTATGTCATTTTAATTTGATTTGACACCTGCCTGCCGGCAGGTTTGAGCTTTGACATTTGTCATTGCTGTATCATCACGTCCTGTCCCGGTCTGAGCCGTTCATTTCCTTTAATAACGATTTTCATGCCTTCCTTAAGACCATTGGCTGCTATTCCTGCTGTCATCCCGTCATATCCTATCACACGTACCGGGATCATAGAAGCTTTGGATTCATTGACTGTATATACGACTGTGCTGCCCCTTGCGGTTATTACAGCGTCCCTGTGAACAGTGACCACTTTTGTTTTTGCTCCGGTTGGAAGAGTAACTCTGGCTTCCATGCCTTCTTTTAAGGCAGTTGAATTATCCACTCTAACTTTAACGGGGAATGTCCTTGTAGAGACGTTCCCCCTGGGGATTACGGTTACAACAGTCCCCTTCAAAGTTTTGCCGCCGGATACTACGGTTACTTCCATATTGGCCCTGATACCATTAATAATAGTTTCCGGTACTTCCGAGATTATATCTACCGGAGTATTTTTTGCGATTGTTGCAACAACGGAACCGGGTGAAAGCCATTCACCCTTATCAACGTCTCTCTTGATTACAATACCTTCAAACGGAGCTTTTATGGCTTTTTTCTCGAGCTCGATTTCCAGCCTTTTGACATCTGCATCCAATGAGACTGCCTTTAGTTCAAGTGCTTCCACATTAAACCGTTCTTTATCATAATCCTGTTCGGAAGCCAGTTCCTCTTTGAAAAGCTGTTCAGATCTATTAAGGTCCAGCCGGGCTTTTTTCAGGTTGGCAACCGTTTGTTCATAATTTGCCCTGGCTGAATTAATGCTCATATGAAGGAGATCAGAATCGAGCCTTACAAGGAGGGAGTCCTCTTTAACGAGCTGGCCGTCTTCAAAACTGACTTCTTCTACTTTCCCGCTGACTTCAGCTGCTACCTCTGAAACTTCCTTGTAATAAACGGTGCCAACGAATTCAGATTCAGGCGCTATCATTCCACTCTCTGCTGTGGTAACAACAACAATTGCCGGGGGCATGCCTCCAGGTTTCTTTTTCTCGGCATAGGCACCGGTTGATACAATTATAATAATAATGGCTAGAAAAACAGTTTTAATAATATTCAACATAAACGGCTTCTCCCTTTCCGGCAGTTCGCCGGTATCATGGGCGCACTGTGCAGTTTGCTGCCCTTTATTCTATAAATCAATTTATTATTCGCTCGAGACAGTGGTTTGTCCCTCCGTTATAGTTTTCAGCAGGGTCCCTATTGAGCGCTGTAAGCTCAAGACCGAAAACTGGTATGCAAATTTAGCTGATGCCAGTTCTCTTTCTGCTGTCACAAGCAATGTGTTGGCATCCATGACATCAATGCTGTCAGCAAGCCCATACTTAAACTGCTTTGTAACAGAGTTGAAGTTATCGCGGGAATACTCTACTTCAGCCCGTGTCTGATTTAGCACGGCGGCTTCCCGTTTTACAATGAGATATGAGTTTTCAACTTCAACGTTAATGGACCTTTTCAGGTCCTCAAGTCGGTATTCGGCCTGTCTTAGTCTGGCTTTTTCCTGACTCACTTCCGCTTTCCTTAGTCCGCCTTCAAAAAAAGGAAAATTCAGCTTAAGTGTGCCGTAAATTCTTTCATCAAGGCTGAAACTGGATGAGGGCTCGTTTTCTTCTCTAACATAAACTCCCTCAATGGAAAGATCCGGCCAGTATGAACCTTTTGCATATTTGACCTGCTTTTGAGCGACATCTTTCCTCTTCATAGAGGCCTTTATCTCTGATCTGTTTGAGATTGCTACAGCGGACAGACACTGTATATCAGGCTGTTTGCAGTCAGCAGTCAGGAAATCAAGTCCGGTAGAACCGCGTTGGGGCATTTCAAAGTCCACCCCTGCTTCAGGCTCTCTTAGTTCATAATCTCCGCTTATATTCACTGTCTGAGCAAGACGGGTTTTGGCTATGCTCAGGTTGTTGTCTGCTCTTATTAAATCAGACTGTGCACCGGCCAGTTCAGCTTCAGCTCTCAACAACACTGTTTTTGTAGCCTCACCTACTTCAAGTCTTGTCCTGGCTGC
>PIVU01000375.1 GCA_003354025.1 Nitrospirota bacterium | reverse complement strand
TCCTTCACACATGCCTTTGCGGCAGGGTTTGCATTCCATGTCCTTTGAAAGGACAATGTGGTCATCACCATAGGGTGCCCAGGCTGCTTCACTGGTCGGGCCGAAAAGGGCAATAACAGGTGTTTTTACTGCTGCTGCTATATGCATGGGAGCAGAGTCAACACCAAAAAACAGGTCCGAAGCTTCTGAAATTGCAGCCAGCTCCTTGAGCGATGTACGTCCCGCTGTGTTTAGTATACTGCCTGAAGACAGGGTATCCGAAGGCAGCAAGGACAATATTTTTTCCAGTCTTTCACGTTCTCCCCTGTCAGGAGCACATGTCAGCACTACCTTCATTCCCCTGCTGCACATCCACTCTATTACTTCCGCCATGTATCCATCATCCCAGCACTTGAACATCCATCGGGAAACAGGGTGAATATGGATAATCCTGTCACTATTATTAAATCCATTCTCTTCAAGGAGTTTTCTTATATCTGATTTCGTTTCATTACTTATAAAAAAATCTACTTCCCTGCTGTCAGCTGATATACCGAACTGGTCCACAACCTCAAGATTCTGAAGCACCATATGCTGAGTTGTATCAACATCCGCTATATGCGTGTACATTAACCTCTTCCCCCTGAACCCCCGGGTGTCCGGTTCATTCGCCAGCCTGTACCTCGCACCCGAAAAAAAAGAGAGGATCGCCGCCCTGTCACCGCTGGTCAAATCCACAGTCATATCAAAACCCCTCTGCCTGATGCTCTGAATAAAACCAATTTCCTTTGATATTTTTTTCAATAACGGTAGTTTCTTTACCGCCCTGTCAAATATAATCAGCTCGTCTATCAAAGGATGTCCTGCAAGCACGGCTTCGGTGCCGGCATTAATTGCAACAGATACAGAGGCCCCGGGAAAAGTCTCCTTTAAGGCCCTTACGGTGGGGACAATCAAAAGAACATCCCCGATATGCCTGAATTTCAGAACAAGTATCCTTTTTACATTTTTAAATTCATTCATTCAAATACCCAAATAGACCTCATGTCTTTGCAAGCCACTATCACTTCAACTCCGAAACAAGAGCCCCAATTGCATTCACAGCCTTCTCAATAGGATATTCTACAGCCCTGGCTCTCGCATGCCTGCCCATTTCTTCAGAGCCTGCCAGAGCAGTATCCATTCTTTTCGCCAGCAACTCAACATCCAGCGGTTCAACAATAAAACCCTGAACACCGTCTTCAATTATTTCCGAGACACCGTTATATGGCGTAGTAATAACGGGCAGTCCCGAAGCCATTGCCTCTATCGAAGCATTACTGAAGGGATCATAAATTGTGGGAAGCACAAATACATCTGCCATTGCATACAGTTTCTCGATCTCCCTCTCAGGGCCCCAGAAAGTAACCCTGTCATCAATCCCGAGTTTTTCCGCCATAGTTACTAGTTCGGCTTTAGGCCGCTTCCCGGCTACTACAAGCCTCACATTATTCGACTCAAGCAATGCAAAAGATTTGAGAAGAGACCGTACACCCTTTCGTTTCAAATCAGCCCCGATAAACAGGACGACTTTACCTTCTCTTATTTGATAAGAATTACGTAATGAATCCTTTGCTCTCTTATCAACGGACTGAAATCTGTTTGTGTCCACTCCATTGTAAATCACATGAATTTTGTTCGGCGATATTGAATAGTTTCTGACAATATCATTTTTAACCATTATGGAGTTGGCTATAATAGCGCGTGAAGAATGAAAACACCGGCGCTCCATATTTAGAAGCAAAAGGTGATGAGGGTTTACTTTAAAGCTGATCTGTTTCAGCACAGGCTCAATGATGCCGCGCTTTTTGAGCCACTCTTTGTGGCACCCGTCTCCGGCACGATATATGTCCTGGTAATGTGTCCTTTCAAAACTGATAATAAAATCGGGTGACGCCTTTATCAGTGCAGTCTTTGAATTGGCTGCAAAAGAAATATTAGACAGGATAGACGGTTTTTTGCAGGCTTTCACGCTCCTGATTTGATAACTGGTACCAGCCACATCGGCGGCACTGAAAATCTCAACATTATGCCCCAAATCCAATAGCTTTCCGGCAAGAAGTCTCAGATAATTTTCAGCCCCTCCGTAGGGAGTATAGTTTTTTCTGACAAGAGCGATTTTCATTTTATATATTTTGCCTGCAGGAATCTGTGAGATAAAA
>PIVU01000637.1 GCA_003354025.1 Nitrospirota bacterium | reverse complement strand
GGAGGACCAAAACTAAGCCTTGAGAGTGACATAGTGGGTCATCGTAGATGCACATTTGCTGCAAGTTGGGGTGAATAATTGGCTCTTGGGCCAGTTTAAGGCCCACATTTGGCGCAAGTTGGGGTCAAAAAGTGGCTCTTGGGCCATCTTAGGGGCGAAGAAAACCCAAGAGGCAGGCAAGGCGCCTCCAAGGGACAGGGGGCCCAAAATTCCTGAAGCGCCTGTGGCCCGTTTTGGCCATAAATTTTCAATTTTCACTTCCGTTGTGGGGTCCCATTTTGGCACATGTTTTTAATTATTTTTGGGCCTCTTTTTTGAGACGCTTCTTGGGCGTCTTCGGGGCCGATCTGGGGCCCATTTTGGGACCCAAAAACGGGCCAAGAGGAGTCCCAAGAGGAGCTCAAGAGCAGCCAAGACGAGTGCGCAGCTGAAAACGCAGCCAAAGCAAAAACTTGCGTTTCGCTTAGGCGAAAGTTCACTTTTTGGCTCCTAGGGCGGCTCAAGATGAGGCTCAGCTGAGGCCAAGGACG
>PIVU01000142.1 GCA_003354025.1 Nitrospirota bacterium | reverse complement strand
TTGCAGCGGCGCCACTAAGGCTGCTCTCGGTATATACAGGGATGCAAAAATTATCACCATGTCTCCCTCAGCAACGAACCCTCCCCTTACTCAGAGCGGGGATTATCCTAACTTTTTTCGTACAATTGCTTCAGACGATACCCAGGCAAGAGTTGAAGTTGACTTCGCACTGGACATATTAAAATTCGGCAAAATAGCTGTACTGCATGACAAAGGTGATTATGGAAAAGGTTTCGCTGAATTTGCAAGGGAATTTCTGGAAAAGTCAGGCAGAGCAGAGGTAGTGCTGTATGAAGGGATTACACCGGGTGCAGTTGATTACTCTGCGGTTATTCAGAAAGTCAAAGCCTCTGGTGCGGAAGCAATAATTTTTGGAGGGTATCATCCTGAAGCATCAAAACTTGTTATGCTGATGCGTAAAAAGAAGATGGATATTGCCTTTTTATCGGATGACGGGGTAAAAGATATTACTTTCATCAAGGTCGCAGGAAAATACGCAGAGAACGTATATGCTACAGGACCCAAAGATATGTCGCACAGTCCTGTTGCAATAAAAGCAAATGAAACGCACAAAACAGCTTATGGTTCAGATCCCGGCGCTTTTTATCCAAATGCATATGCTGCCATCCAGGCCCTGCTTAATGCTATTGAAAAAGCAGGTTCTACTGATTATGAAGTTGTTTCAAAATCCCTGAGAACTGAATATGTTGACACACCTCTTGGTAAAATAAGTTTCGACAAACGCGGCGACGCGATTGGAGTAGGATTCTCAATGTACCAGGTGCAAAACGGTAAATATGTTGAATTGAAATAGTTTTTTTAATTTATCAATCCAGGGGGACAGTTTATCCTGAACTGTCCCCTTTTTTGCGATCTACCCCTGTTAACGAAACAGAAAACAGCAACATGCTATAATATGTCT
Organism: Nitrospirota bacterium; assembly: GCA_003354025.1. Classification (GTDB taxonomy): domain Bacteria; phylum Nitrospirota; class Thermodesulfovibrionia; order UBA6902; family UBA6902; genus Glo-13. Next base: position 8,016 of record PIVU01000142.1, on the reverse strand, counting down.
TTCATTAAACAACCATTCTTATCTATAAAATATCAATGAGCATCTGATCTGCAATGGAATATTTTGTTCAACTCTTTCTTGGAGGACTGACAAGAGGAAGCATATACGCTCTTATAGCACTCGGCTATACCATGGTATACGGCATAGTCGAGCTGATTAATTTTGCCCATGGCGAGATTTACATGATAGGAGCATTCACGGCCCTTATCATAGCAAGCGTTCTTGGTCTCTACGGCTTCAGTGAAATTTCAATTATTATTCTGGCATCGATTATTGCGATAATCTATTCATCCGCCTACGGATACACTGTTGAAAAAATAGCATACAAACCTCTACGGCATGCCCCCAGACTTTCTCCGCTTATCAGCGCAATCGGGATGTCTATTTTTTTACAGAACTATGTTCTCCTTGCGCAAACATCAGACTTCCTTCCATTCCCAAGTCTCATACCCGAATTTGAATTCATGAATCCATATTCACATATTTTCAGTTCTGCAGAACTTGTCATATTCTGTACAACTGCAGTTGCCATGACATTGCTGACTATAATTATTAAATTTACAAAAGTTGGAATTGCCATGCGTGCTACAGCCCAGGATAGAACAATGGCCATGCTGTCAGGAGTAAATGTTAACAAAATCATATCAACAACCTTTGTCATAGGCTCATCACTTGCGGCAGTAGGCGGCCTGCTGATAGCATCGCATATCGGCCAGATCAACTTTTACATAGGATTTATTGTCGGCATCAAGGCATTTACCGCAGCGGTTCTCGGAGGCATTGGAAGCATCCCGGGAGCTGTTCTCGGAGGTTTTATCCTCGGCTGGACAGAAAGTTTTGCAACAGGGTATATATCCAGCGATTATGAAGACGTTTTTGCATTCGCACTACTTGTGCTAATTCTCATTTTCAGACCAGCAGGAATTATGGGAAAGTCGCGTGTACAGAAAGTTTAATATCATATTAAATACGCAAACAGGCATAGAGATTCAATGATTAAATTCGAAGAAATAAAGAAATCACTGTTTGTTTCACTCTGGTTTATGTTTCTCACATTTCCGATTATGGTCATACATGTCAATCCAATAGATAAAATTGTGAATTGGCGGTGGGACAACCTGCTTTTTGTTGGTTGCGGAAGTTTTATCCTGTCCTTTTTTTGGAGATATTTCATTAACCGTAAGAAATCGGGACTGCGGCAATCCTCACCTGTGATATCGCCACTATCAAATATAATGGCGAGGTTAAGAAACGATCCAAAACTGTTCAGAACTCTTATCGCCGTCCTGGCATTCATTGCTGTTGCTTTTCCTTTTACCTTCTCCACCTATCAAGTGACAATAATGACAACCGTACTCTTATACATAATGCTTGGCCTTGGACTGAATATTGTTGTTGGGCTTGCCGGACTGCTGGATCTTGGCTATGTTGCATTCTATGCAGTAGGTGCATACAGCTATGCTCTTCTCAATTACCATTTCGGGCTTAGTTTCTGGATTGCTCTACCGGTCGGTGCTATACTGGGTGCGTTTTTCGGAATACTGCTCGGCTTCCCTGTTCTGCGGCTTAGAGGTGATTACCTTGCAATTGTTACTTTGGGTTTCGGTGAAATCATACGGCTCATTCTCGAAAACTGGAATGACTTCTCCTTTGGTCCGAGCGGTATTTCTAATATCTCGAGACCCTCCCTTTTCGGTATTGAATTCTCCTTAAAGAGCTCATCCATATTTTTGTATTTCATTATTATCATACTCGTCCTGCTCACAATATTCGTTGTCAACAGACTGCAGCATTCCAGGATTGGCAGGGCATGGGTCGCGCTTCGTGAGGATGAAATAGCTTGTCAGGCAATGGGTATTGATAAAGTAAAAACAAAGCTCGCCGCATTTGCTCTGGGAGCCACATGGGCAGGCATGGCAGGAGTAATCTTTGCTGCAAAAACAACCTTCATCAATCCTGCCAGCTTTACATTTCATGAGTCAGCTTTGATACTCTCTATAGTTGTCCTGGGAGGCATGGGCTCAATTCCGGGAGTTATTCTGGGGGCCCTGATTCTTATTCTTATGCCGGAATACCTGCGAGCATTCTCCGATTACAGGATGCTGCTGTTCGGTGCCATCATGGTGCTTATGATGGTGTTCCGTCCTCAGGGTATAATAAGTGACGTGAGAAGAACATATGAACTCGATAATAAAGGCGCTTCAGGATAATCGATAATGAATAAAATTCTTGAAACGATAAATCTTACAATGGACTTTGGCGGACTTCGAGCCATAGACGGCCTGGATCTGCACGTGAATGAAGGGGAAATAGTCGCGCTGATCGGCCCCAATGGTGCAGGCAAGACAACTTTTTTCAATTGTATTACCGGAATTTCTCCGCCCACCAAAGGAGAAATATTCCTGACAACGCGCAGAAAGGACCGCGATAAAATAGACGGCCTAAAACCCAACTATATAACAAAAAAAGGTATGGCCAGAACATTTCAGAATATTCGCCTCTTTCCTAACATGACTGCCCTGGAAAATATAATGGTCGGTCAGCACTGCCGCACATCCTCCCGTCTGATCGGCGCCATATTCAGAAACGCTTTCACTGTAAACGAAGAGAAGCTTGTTGTTGAGAATAGCTTTCATATTCTTAACCGCTTCGGACTGGGACCATATACAAATGAATATGCTAAAAACCTTCCATACGGCGCTCAAAAGCGACTTGAGATAGCAAGGGCAATGGCTACGAGACCCTTTCTGCTTCTTCTTGACGAACCTGCAGCCGGACTAAACAACAGGGAAACAGCTGAACTTAATGTGATGATAAAAAGCATTCGCGATGAGGATAAAGTATCCATACTTTTAATTGAGCATGACATGAAACTGGTTATGAGCATATCAGACCGAATTGTAGTGCTCAACTATGGCCGTAAAATTGCCGACGCATCCCCTGAGGATATAAAAAGCGATCCTGCTGTGATAACGGCTTACCTTGGAGAAGAGTTCGTTGCTTAAGATACGAAATATAAATTCCTATTACGGCAATATTCATGCACTTAAAGGTATAAGTCTCGACATATCCGAGGGAGAGATTATAACTCTTATAGGTGCAAACGGTGCCGGCAAGAGCACAACACTCATGTCCATATCAGGTATTGTTCCCCCAGACTCCGGTGATATTCTATATATGGGTAATCCTATCCATTCCATGAGTCCTGATAAAATTGTGTCACTCGGTATTTCACAGGTCCCGGAAGGCCGGCGCATATTTCCTGATCTGACTGTTATGGAAAATCTTCATATGGGAGCATTTCCCAGAACAAATAAAAGTCAGGTAAGCAATGATATCAATTATGTCTTTGACCTCTTTCCTATTCTTACAAAAAGAAGGAACCAGCCCGGAGGAACATTAAGCGGTGGAGAACAGCAGATGCTCGCCATTTCACGAGCTCTGATGGCAAGGCCGCGTTTACTACTTCTGGATGAACCTTCACTTGGCCTTGCTCCGATTATTGTCCGACAGATATTCGATATAATTAAAAAGATAAACTCCGAGCACAATACAACTATCTTCCTGGTAGAACAGAACGCAAATCTCGCCCTGCATGTTGCTCACAGAGGTTATGTAATGGAAACCGGAAAGATTGTAATGGAAGACTCTGCTGACAATCTGCTATCAAATGATGATGTTAAAAAGGCATACCTTGGCCTGTAATAATATTTATGAAGAGTTCTACTTTCAAAATCTCCCCTAACCCCTCTTTGCCAAAGAGGGGAATACAAACAGCATGCCCTTACAATGAAACATCAGGCATTTTCCTGGCCTTGTTCCTGTAACTTAGATTTACCCCGACACGGTAAACAAGATTCCTCGGGCTTCGAAAGCATCTCTTCAGCATGCTGCTCCACTGATATGTTTTGTGATAGGTCCACCAGTAGCCCTTCTGCAGTTCTTCCGCAGTCATGCCCTTAGGTTCGAATATAACTTCACCAGTATGATACTTTGCCCAGTCCCTGTCCGTAATCCGCCCCTGTTCATCCATTGTCTTATATAGTCTTGTACCGGGGAAAGGAGTTAATATATGGAACTGGGGGGCGTCTATATTATTCTCCATGATAAAATCATATGTTCTTTGAAACACCGAAGGATCGTCATCGTCAAGACCGAAAATAAAACTACCGATTACATTAATACCTGCATTGTGTATTCTCTTAATCGCATCCTTGTATCCATTGGGCGAGTTCCAGGACTTGTTCATCTTCTTTAGATTGACCTCGTTCAGTGATTCAAAACCGATGAACGCATACTTGCCGCCGCTTTTTGCATAAAGATCAAGAAGCTCTTCATCCTTAGCCACATTAATAGAAGTCTGTCCACCCCAGGCTTTCTTCAGAGGTATCAGTTCTCTGAACAGTTCTTTTGCATACCCCGGTTTGCCGGTAATATTGTCATCCAGAAAGAAAAAGTCCCGTGTATCGAATCCCTTGATCTCATCGATGATCTCAGGTATGGGCCTTGTCCTGAACTTATTGCCGAAAAAAGCGGTAACCGCACAATACTCGCAGTTATAGGGGCAGCCACGAGTTGCCTGCAGAGAATAGAAGGAGGCATACATACTCTTGTCCAGCAAATCCCTTCGTGTAATTGCCATGTCAAACAATTCCGGCAGGTCCTCCGAACGGTAGATGGTTTTGAGTTCGCCCTTTTCAAAATCTTCTATTACCTGTTTCCACAGTGTCTCAGCTTCACCGACAACAACACTGTCAGCATGCTGCAGTGCTTCTTCAGGCAGTGCCGATGCATGAATACCGCCGAACACAACCTTCACGCCCTTTTTCCTGAAACCGTCAGCCACCTCATATGCACTGGGCGCTTCTGCCGTAAATGCTGTAATTCCTACAAGATCCACTTTCTGATCGTAATTAACTGTAGTTGTTCGAGCATCCAGTACCTCAATATCCCAGTGTTCAGGTGTCAATGTAGCAATAGCAGGCAGACTTAAACGTACAAAACCGGCTTTTCCACTTTTTGAAACACCTCCCCAATATCCACGGTCATTACGCGGAAGTACAAGTAATAGTTTTTTCAATGAATACTCCTCCTGTTAACTATGATTCACAATCGAAAGATGCGGTAACACCCTGGAGATCATGACCAGGAACGCCATTTAACATCGCTTTAATATACATCCAAATTAATTTATTTTCCACTGATGCTAAAGGAGAGATACGCTAGGAATGAGTAGTTGACTACTGGAAATATACTTCAGGAATTATGTCATACTTTTCAGGCTGCTCATATCCTACAACATGGTCCTCACCATGCTTACCGGGCCTGGACAGATCCACATCATAGGGTATAACGATTCTGACGTCTCTTTTTGTATCATAAACAATCCTGACGGTAGGTTTCAGCAGGCTATCTTCTCCATGGTTAACAACTACTCCCAGCATGCCGCTCTCCAAACGTACAAGAGTACCAACAGGATATACTCCTATGCAGGAAATAAACAACTGAATCATCTCACCGTCGAAATGGTCCCCCTCCCACTCAAAGAGTATCTTAAGCGCCTCGGTAGGGGTGATTTGTCTTTTATAAACTCTCTTGCTGGTCAAGGCATCATAAACATCAACAATGGCAATTGCTTTCCCGAATTTGGAAATTTCATCGCCTGTCAATCCCTGAGGATAACCGGATCCGTTCAGCCTTTCATGATGCTGATAAGCAGTCATTATCGAGATGTCACTGATACCTTTTGTTTTTTCGAGAATTTCACGGCCGAAGTCAACGTGTTCCTTTATTTCCGAGTATTCCCCATCAGTCAATTTCGTCGTCTTGTTGACAATTTCAGCAGGAACTTTTGTAGTGCCAATGTCATGCAGCATTGCTCCCATACTTATCTGCCTGATTGTATCCGTGTCATAACCCAGCTTTTTTGCAAATGACGTCATTAATACGCATACACTCATGGAATGATTAAACAGATATTCATCAACCTTTTTCATCTTACTCATACCCATTAATGCATCCTGGTTGCGGAAAACAGAAGTGGTAATGTCGTTAACCAGATCTTCCACCCTGTCCTTTTCAATTTCCCTCCCGCCCATTACATCATTCATAACTTTCTGAACCGTCTTCGTTGCTGCTTTTTTAACTTTCTTTGCATGGTTAATCTCTTCATAGACGGTTACGGGCTGAACAAGATCAGTTTGCTGTTCAGCAATTTTCCTCATTTTCTTTTCTATTTTCTCTTCAACTTCCTGCTTTGTAGGAGCATCGGAAACATCAAGACCTATGTCAGTATCAATATAAACCTCTTTAATGCCATTCTCTATAATTCTCTTAATGACTTTTTCATCATTGACCTTTACACTGTTTCCAAAGAATGAGTGATTCATCCATGGAGCATTCAAGTCATCTATATACATACCAGGCTTTAATTGCTCTACTTTTACCTTTTTAATCATGTCACTATATAAAAAATACGCAAATCTCCTTTATTTCTAATTCCCTTATCATATCGGAAGTTATGGCTTGTTCCTTTAGTTAGGAGCATGTTTATTTCAGCACTAAAAAACGTAATTTCGACGTAATTTTAAACTCTTACCGCAGCAATTGACCCCCATAGTAATTTTATGTAATATATATAGTCACGCTTATTGTAAAATTGGGGTGTGGCCAAGCGGTAAGGCACCGGATTCTGGTTCCGGCATTCGGGGGTTCAAATCCTCCCACCCCAGCCATTTTATTTGATTAGCAATATTTATACGGTCCCATCGTCTAGTGGCCTAGGACGTCGGCCTCTCACGCCGGTAACACGGGTTCGACTCCCGTTGGGACTACCATTAATAAACAAGGGGTTAGAGAAATCTAACCCCTATTTTTTTGCCTAAAAAAGGCAGCCAACCTCACGAATATTTAACCGACGCAGCAGAACGTCTCTAATATTCGTTGTTTTCATGTTTAATCCTCCTTTGTTTTTTGAATTCCATTGGTTTATAATTATTAGCTGAATTACGCAACTCGTTACACAATCATTAAATAAGGAGAAGTCATGTCAAATACATATAATATTGCGGTCATCCCCGGCGACGGTACAGGCCCTGAGGTAATTAATGAAGGAATTAAAGTTCTGGATACGGTTTCTGCTAAAGCGGGATTTAAGCTGAATTATACTAATTTCGATTTCGGCGGTGAGAGATATCTGAAAACAGGAGAAGTCCTTCCTGAGAATGCTGTCGAAGAATTAAATAAATACGATGCCATCTATCTCGGCGCCATCGGGCACCCTGATGTAAAGCCCGGCATCCTTGAAAAAGGCATTCTGCTGAAATTGCGGTTCGAGCTTGACCAGTACATCAATCTCAGGCCGGTAAAGCTCTACCCCGGCATTGACTGTCCCATAAAGGACAAGGGACCCGAAGACATTGATTTTGTAGTAGTGAGGGAAAACACCGAAGGCCTCTACGCAGGAGCCGGCGGAACACTCAAGAAAGGTACTCCTGACGAAGTAGCAATCCAGGAATCAATCAACACAAGAAAAGGTGTGGAGCGCTGCATTCGCTATGCCTTTGAATACTGCCGAAAGAGAAACAAGGGCAAAAAGCTAACTCTCTGCGGAAAGACCAATGTCCTAACCTTTGCATTTGATCTTTGGGAAAGGACCTTTTACGAAGTTGCAGAAGAGTATCCTGATATCACGGCTGATTATGCTCATGTTGATGCAATTACAATGTGGTTCGTAAAAAACCCGGAGTGGTTTGATGTGATCGTCACAGACAATATGTTCGGCGATATTATCACGGACCTTGGTGCAATGATACAGGGCGGTATGGGAATAGCTGCCGGCGGCAACCTCAACCCGGAGGGTGTATCAATGTTTGAGCCTATCGGCGGTTCAGCCCCGAAGTATAAAGGTCAGAACAAGATCAATCCTCTTGCTGCGATCTGCGCGGCCGGGATAATGCTTGAACACCTTGGAGAAGATAAATCAGGACAAGAGATAGAACAGTCCGTTATGAAAGC
>PIVU01000374.1 GCA_003354025.1 Nitrospirota bacterium | reverse complement strand
AATTATGGAGAACGGGAGCAACTGTTACGGGAGAAGTGCGCCCGCAAATGGCTGATTCCCCACTCTTGCAAAACCAGTATTAGTCGTGGCACCATTCAACGATGGATATGTCTTTATCAATCTAATGGCTGCCAGCTTGAATCTTTATATCCCAGGGGTAGAAATGATAAAGGTGCAACCCGGGTATTAGATGACGAGACCTGTCTGATACTCACACAACTGAGAAAAGAGATGCCGAATGTGACAGTTCCCTTTATCATGAAAACCATGGAAAAGCGGGGGATTGTTTCCAATCGATTATCTCAGTCAACTGTTTATCGCTTTTTCCATCAGCATGATCTTATGAAAAAACGCAAACCGCCTGAAGACCGTCGTAAATTTGAAGCGGAACATCCCAACGACATGTGGCAAAGTGACGTCATGCACGGTCCCCATGTGGAAATAGACGGCAAACAACGAAAATCCTATCTGATCGCTTTTATCGATGACCATTCCCGGCTGATTGTATATGGGCAATTTTATACCTCAGAGAACACTCGCTCGTTCATGCATGCCCTTGAGCAGGCATTTCTCAGGCGTGGATTACCCCGTAAACTCTATGTCGATAATGGCAGTGCCTATCGTTCCAAACAGTTAATGCACACTATGGCATCTCTGGCAATTGCACTGATCCACTCCAGACCGTACAAGCCCCAGGGCAAGGGAAAAATTGAAAGGTTTTTCAAAACCGTCCGCTCACAGTTCCTGCCGGGATTTACCGGTACCACCCTGGGAGAGATCAATCTTGCCTTTGAAGAGTGGTTGGCCAATGATTACAATGATCGAAAGCATTCTGCAACAGGCAAGAAACCCCTGGAGCGATTTATAGACGGTATTGAATGTATCCGCTCCACACCGGATAATCTTAAGGAGCATTTTAGAAAAACAGTTCGTCGGAAAGTTAACAATGACCGTACCATTATTCTTGACAAACGTTTGTACGAAGGCCCTGTGGAACTTGTTGGCAAACAAGTGGAATTACTTTTTCATGAAAATGAATATGATCGGGTAGAACTTCGGAGCCAGCAAAAATCCTGGGGATTTTTAAAGCTGGTGGATCTCAATGTCAACTGTCGAGTAAAACGGGACAAAAACAATGACCCGGTTATTTCATTTGAAGAGACAACCGCAGAAACCGGTCAGATGTGGGGAGGCCAATCGTGAGCACCTCCCATCGTATTTTTTTTGAACTCCAAAAAGAACCCTTCATAGCTGATATTGCCCACAAGGAAATTTTGGAGACTCCTGAAGTTAAGGGAGTGGAAAATCGTATCCGCTATGCCGTCAGTCTTGGGAGTGTCGCACTTATCACCGGAGAAATTGGCAGCGGTAAATCGACTGCCCTGAGATATGTCTCAGGTAAACTCCATCCTTCCGAGTATCGCATCATCCATGTTGTCGCTTCCAATGGATCTATTCTGGAACTGTATCGCAATATTCTTGGGGAGTTAGACCTTGATCCCGTGGGCAGTTCAAGAACCCGTATGACCCGCCAAATCAAACAGGAGATTATAGATACTGTCATCGGGAAAAAAATGAAAATAGTTTTAATTATTGATGAGGCATCCTTACTGCGACTGGAAGTCTTTGCCGAACTACACACCCTGACCCAATTTGACAATGACTCAAAACCATTTCTGCCCATTGTCCTTGCGGGCCAGGCGAACTTGGTTGATAATTTAAAATATAGGTATTCCATGCCATTAGCATCACGGGTGGTTGGTAGATGTCACCTTCAGGGGGTGGATAAACAAGGCATGGAGGACTACTTGCTCCATCATTTGTCCATCGCAGGGGTTCATAAAAATTTATTTGAATCAGCAGCCATCACTGCCATTCATCAGGGTGCCGGAGGCCTGTTTCGAAAAGCCAATCATCTGGCCCGGGGTGCAATAATTGTTGCTGCTCAGGCAAAATCGCTCCAGGTACTGGCAGATCATGTCCGCATTGCGGCCACTGAAATCTTTTAGATAATTAAATTAGAGTTTCGGTGAAACGGAGTCAGGACATCCTGGGGAGGAAACCTGACAAGGGATAACCGAAAGCAGGCGACATTGAATAATGCGCCAGGGGGAAGCGGATAAATTCTGCTTCCCCCTTCATTTTTATTCAAGTTGCTCTGCCCATGCCTTTAAAAACCCA
>PIVU01000636.1 GCA_003354025.1 Nitrospirota bacterium | reverse complement strand
TCATCACATATAATCAGTCTGGGGTTGAGAGACAATGCGCGGGCAACCGCTATCCTCTGTCTTTGCCCTCCCGAGAATTCGTGGGGATATCTGTTGTAATAGCTGGCTGAGAGGCCAACTTTTTCAAGGAGATCTTCGACGAGTTCTCTTTTTTGTGGGCCTTTAGCTATCTTGTGTGCACCAATACCCTCTGCGATTATGCTCCCGATTGAAAGCCTGGGATTCAGAGACGAATAAGGGTCCTGGAAGATGACCTGCATTTCCTTTCTGAGCTGTTTGAGCTTATCTCCTCTCAGGTCAAATACGTCCTGGCCGGCAAAGTGTACATTCCCGCCAGTAGGTTCAAGCAGACGCAGAATGACTCTGCTCACAGTTGTTTTGCCACAGCCCGATTCGCCTACCAGTCCGAGAGTTTCTCCCTCTCTAATATAAAAGGATATATCATCAACGGCCTTCACATGGTTGACGACTTTTGAAAATACCCCCTTCGTTATAGGGAAATATTTTTTTAAATTGTTTACTTGAAGAAG
>PIVU01000373.1 GCA_003354025.1 Nitrospirota bacterium | reverse complement strand
GCGCCGTGCGTAGGCTACAGAAATTGACCAACCCGCAACAGTGGGGTAGTGAAGTAATGTCAGGAAATACAAAATCGCTCATGAGACGTACTATCCTGCACCCAGCCGGAATCTACCCCACCCTCCCCAAAACACCGCCTCGCTTTCGGCGAGGAACTCAAGGCTGATGACCTGCTCCCAGAGATGCAGAAAGAAGAAGGCGACCGTCTTGCGAATCACTCTACACAAAACAGATGCTGTCCGGTCCATTGGACCGACAACGAAGTCTAGAGTAAAGACGCACTTTTTGACTCTAGGTCTAACAACCACTTTTTCCGCCCTATACCACCACCATAACCTGTTAGCTTTCCATTACTTGCAATAACGCGATGACACGGAATAATAATTGAAATCATGTTTTTACCATTAGCATTGGCTATAGCGCGAACGGCGTTTGGACGACCTAATTGTCCAGCCTGGTAGGAATAGCTAACGACCTCCCCATACGGTATATTGGCTAATTTCTTCCATACTTGCTTCTGAAATTCTGTACCAATGAAATCGAGTTCAATGGAAAATTCTTTCCTTTGACTGTTGAAATATTCAGTAATTTGTTTTGACAGTATTTTATGTTGCTCAGGCGTATTGTGTACAAAATAGCCCTTCAAAATTTTTCTTATCTTGGCAAGTTCTGTTTCCAAACTCTTTCTGTCAATAAATTCTAGAAGAATTAAACCTTTTTCTGAATAACAAGCAATCATTTCTCCTAGTGGACTGTCAACATAATCAAATGATATTCGATTACGTACACTCTTTTCATCGTTATTTAGTATATATCCAACTCGTTTAACGCGTATATATTTTCCCAATGAAATCCCAGTAGATTTCTCAAACACAGATTTAATTAAATTCAATTCTTCCGCAGAACCTATCGGATGTTGTTTATACGATTTATCTGGAAATTTCTCACCTTCTAGCCACGTGATGTACTTAGCCACAATTTCATTTTGATCAATTTCTTCCAAATTCTTGTTGAGCAAACTTATCGGGCGACATCTTTTACATTCCCGATAACCCCTGATTAAACATTCCTTAACGCTTGAAAAAAACAAAGTATTTTCATATAATGGTTTTTTACACGGACAATTCATATTACAGTATACTCCTGTAGTTTTTACAGCAACATAATATTTACCCACATATGATTCATCTTTCTTTACTAATGCATCATAGAGTAAGTGGCTCATTTTCTTGAGTTAAATTTCGATTTTATATCGCCATGGTCGTATAACGATTCCGTATTTCTTTCTTCTAGGACTTTTCTCGATAGTCTTTCTATTTCTGAAACAATATAATCAGACATGGCATTGCCTATACTAAAGCATTTAACTCCCATGCCTTCAAGTTTATCTATATTTGTCAAATTCGGCAACGACATTACATTTAAGGGTCTGGTTATACTATCCAGAAGTTTTTTAATATCCGCTTCGTCAGATATTAAGGGAACGAAAACACCGTCAGCACCTGCTTCTTCGTATGCTTTAGACCTTTTTATTGTTTCATCTAATTGTCCATTTTTTAAAGCAATATACGTATCCACTCTTGCATTGACAAAGAAGTCCGCATAACCAGAGTTATCAAGTTCTTTTCTCAATTCTTTTAATAAGTTCGAAAACTCCGTGGCGTCCTTCAAAGCATAACTTGTAGTACTATCCTCGATGTTAACTCCTGAACAACCAATCCCAGCTAATTTTACAATGTTATCTATTATTTCTTCTTTGTCCGTCGAAAACCCAGATTCAATGTCAATACTTAGCGGAATCGATATCACTTCTAGGATATTCTTTATTATTTCTAAATACGATTGAAAAGAAATATTTTCTCCATCAGAATAACCCAGCGTATTTGCTACGCCCCAGCTAGTTGTTCCTATCATCTTATATCCTTGCGGCATTGTCAACTTGATCGGAACGGTTTCTGTTAGGTGTAGGAATCATGTTCAAAGCCAATGATCTTGCCCGCCTGAAGGGCTTTTGCCATCTCCCGATGGTGGTAGCCTATGCCGTCTGGGTCTACCACCGTTTTGGCCTCAGCTTGCGTGATGTGGGCGATCTCATGGCGGAGCGCGGTGTTATCGTCTCCCATGAGAGCATCCGGGCCTAGAGCACTTCTTATGAAAAGTGGGAACCGGTTTTCAGATAAGAAG
>PIVU01000141.1 GCA_003354025.1 Nitrospirota bacterium | reverse complement strand
TTAAGGGCAACGCGCTTGATCAAAATTTACTACGCAACATCGTTGTTCAAAGTAGTGGCAACATGATAGAAGAGAACCTCATAACAGACTCGCCATACGGTATTTATTTCAACTCAGCAGGGAACTTTTGTGCTAATAACCGAGCATCAGGCAACACGACAAATTATGGTGGCTCTCTGCCGACCGGTAGCGGCGATGGCGGTGGGAATATTGGGTTTTAAGGTATTGCCGTACATCCCGGTCAAGTCGGAGGCCCCATTGTGCTTTAGCCAATAAGCTCAACTCTCTTTTTTATAGATGGAGCTATATTGGGATTCAGATGTTTCAGGAAGAAATTTAAGAAATATATTATAGTTCATAAATAATACTGGGTAGGGTCAGCAATGGTCTGCCATATTTATTGACTTTAACTGGCATTCCTCATTTTTATAATCCTTGAAGATTGTTGACTATTTAGATTTATCAGTAAGAACGGGCTTGCCCTAAACCTGTTGACTTGCAGATAAAGTGCTCAATTTCTGGAGATACAAAATCCAACGATAACCGTTTCAAATCTTCACTCATAAAAACAAATAGAGAAGTGCACCTTTTAGTCTAAAATACCCGTAACGCCCTCCCCGGGCATAGGACAAACTCGACAATCCTGGGCTGACCTCAGTAACAGCGATGAAATGGAGAGAAGCAACCGGCTTAAGATTATTTTATTTTGATTTCTCTTGTGTTTCATATTTCTTATCCTCATCATCAAGGAACCTCTTTATACTCTCATGATACTTAAGTTGTATTATCCCATGAATACCCCGATACCTTTCCTTTACATTAAAGATATAGTCAGGACCGATAAACGGAGAATGTTCATTGTGGCAATTCTTGCAAATGTCAGTAAAATCGGTAACCAGTCCGGCTTTTTCAAGGTTCTCTCTCTTGTACTTCTTCCCTTTTGTCTTCATAAGCCTTACATACTTCCTGCCGGGCCCATGACATGCTTCACAGCCTATCCCGTATTCAGAGAAAGTATAGCCCTCTCCATTCGACTCAAACCCGGTTGTATGACATTTAATGCACTCCTTCTTCTGCGAATAATCCGTGTATGGATCGAGACCCATCTTTTTCTTTGCCTTCATCGACTTTCTCGGTCCAAGCGCCTCTATTGCCCTGGCCAGTTTTGACTCCCTCCAGACCTTGAATGCCTTCCTGTGGCACTTTCCACATTCTTCGGAGCCTAAATAATCGGATTGTTTAGCATGGGGAGTACCGTCATCATGTACCGCATAACCATCTGCCGCTATAAAACCCACAAGGCAGAGCACTATTAAAACAATTTTTATTAATTGAGTTTGCATCTTATACCACAATCCTCCATGTTTCTCATCATAACAAAAATTGGCTTTTTAATTATCTACCATTCATTTAATCGGTACGATGACACTTATAGCGCCCCTCATATCACCCTCTCTGTATCCCTCTTTTATCCTTCCGGATATGTCCATTTCACCTGCAGGTCTACCATGGCAGGCAAGGCACGCATATTCAATATAAAGAGGCACCATATATCGGAGTACCCTTGTGTCTCCGAATTTCTTCTCTTCAAAATAGGTATTCCCCTTTTTGGCAGTCTCCAACCTTTTAAGAACTGCCGCCTCAAAATCATCTGGCTTGTTATACTCTCCTCTAAATTTGAGACTTGTCTGTTTGATGACTATCCCTGACTTCTTATAAAGTTTATCACCTACCCTCTTGCCGAATATCGCAGGAATAAATCCCTTGAAACCCTTACCGGGTTGATTAATCTGAGGCTGTGCCTCGGCAATCACCTCTTTCGCGGATTCATGAATGGCAATTAATGCCTTCCTGAAATCATCTGAAGGTATTAATGAGGTTATATCAATGCCTGATATGTCCATAAATTTCCGGCTGACCTGTTCTTCGTATATTTCAGGAGTAAGTCTCTGATCACTCTTTAATGGATCATTAATACGCGGCTGATATATTGCGACCACTGACCTGCCGGCTATAAGATAGTCAGCAACTGCCACAGCAATAGATTGCAATGTATCCCCGGCCATGGACTGTGTGAATAACATTAGAATTACTGCAATTATTAAAGCTGTCTTTTTTTTCATAACAACCTCCATATTTTCATATGGTGATAGACATCATGTGCAAGTTGGACCCATTGTCTATCGCCTATAAATGCCCATGCGCATCTGGCCTGAGCTTATCCATAGTTACCTCATCAAACTTGAGTATCTTCCCTCCATGCTCTTTGACATAACCCTCTGCATCCATCAATTTAGAAAATGGAACTAACGCCTCACCGTGAGAACCCATGACATCACCTCCATAAATATATAATGCTTTTTTTGCATCTATCCAATGGCCCCCGGGCTTCTCCCTTTCAACCCTTCCAATATCATTTACATAAATGGCCGCTATGTTAGGAGGCAGGTCTGGCTGCAGGTTAAATGAAAACATGTGAATAGTGCTGCAAAATGTGTCTATGTTTCCATTTCCATAGTGTATTTGCGCTTTAGCGCCCGGAAGGGCCACCGTCATCATCCCGCAAACAGAGCATACATGTTCGGCTGTAAGAGCAATAGGAAGGGGCTTACCCACTTCGCTTTTTGTGCAGGCTGTTAAGATAAGGACAGCAATTATCAATATCCTGTATTTCATGGTTAAACCTTTTCTTGCCAAAAGGTGAAATGCGTCATATTTAAAATGCAAAGGCAGGTTTAAAACCTGCCCCTACCCATATAGATACCGCTTAAAGCTCAGAGGATAAAATTATTTTACTTCATAAACTCCGGCGTCCTCGTCTTAGCAAATGATGCATTCAAGTCAGATGTGCCGCCGGCCTTTACTTCAATTTCTTTCACAACATCTTCAAATCCCTCATGCCATACTCTGACTTTATATTTCCCCGGAGGAAGATCTTTGATCTCAAAATTACCGGCTGCATCAGTCATTGCCACATAGGGATGCCGTGATGAATATACATACGCCCTCATCCATGGGTGTGCATCACACTTCACATTAATTAATCCGGCAACCCTGTTCGGCTTCTTAATGACCTGGTCCTTGAAAGGAAGTGCAAGATTGTATACCGTTCTCCTTACACCTTCTCTGACAACTTTACCTAAAGATGTATTGTGTAAAAGAGGATCACTGTTCTTAATTACATAATTTGACTTTACATAGGAAATGCTCACGAGCGGTTCAAACCTGCACTTTTTGTTATCTAATGTAATGTCCTTTTTCGGAGCAGCCTTGCCTTCCTTAATCCCCTCCACTATAACCAGGGCATTCTTGACCTCATTTGACGATGAGAGAAGATACATCATCGCCTGCTGACTGTCGCCGCACGTATTCTTTTCAAGCTTCGTCTCTTCAGGATTTTCTTTGGGTTTAACTACTATAGGAATCACGGGGTCTTTGACCTTATTCGCAGACTTAATCGTTCCTTTTATTGTCCCCCCATTGGTAACCTCGACAGCCTTGTATTTAGGCTTTCTTTTTGAATAAGACAACGCAGGAATTATCAGTGCAATAACTACCATGAATATTAACAGCTTTTTCATAACACCCTCCTCTTATGATGTTTACCATTTTTCTTTTACTCAGCCTACTGCCCCATGATCTCTTTTATATTTGCCTCAAGCTCAGGCTGATGGATATAATGCCCTACGACCTTGCTTACTTTTTTATCACGATCTATGAAGATAAGTTTAGGGACATAATAGATCTTGTATGCCTTTAAAACATCGGACCTGTTGCCCGCAAACATGGGAAATATGAAGCCCAGTTCCTCTTTATAGGCATGTACAAGTCTTTGATCCTTTGCCATTACATTCACACCCATTATTCGGAGGTCCTCTCTGCCAAATTTCTTATCAGCCCTTTTCAACATCGCTATTATCTGCGTGCAGTAATGGCAGGCATTATGTGTGAAATATATGACAGCAGGCTTATCAAGCAGATCATCGAAGTTCACCTTTTTGCCGTTCTCATCAATCAGTGTAAATGTGGGCGGCGGCTCCCCTACTACCAGCTTAGCAGAATAGGCATCAGAAAATGGCGACAGCAGAAATACAAAGAACACTAATAGATATCTTATTATCTTCATAGTCTCAGGTTCCCATATTTAAGAGTTCATAGTTAATAACATTCCTGAAATGATGGCCATATATTAGCGGGATTCCGTCAGTCTCCGCATGAGTAAAAGGGAAAGTATTCAGCGGGTCACCTTTCTGCGGCGGGCTCAGAATGAGGTCGCGACCTGAAGAGACCTTAAATCTGTTAGGGGACAGATTCCCGAAAAAGTAGTCTCTCAAATCTTCTCTCTTGTCAGCCTCAGAAACATCAACAGGCACCCACTTGTCATCACCAATATAAAAGCTTACCCAGCAATGAGCACCCGTGCAGTCTCCCTCCAGTTTGCCGCTCTTTGTAAAATCGGAAGGATATGGAAGAGGAAAGCCCTGCTCCCACTTTACTGGAATGCCTTTAGATATCATCATAGTCCTGAAGAGCGCATGGAAATCATCGCATTTCCCAGCCTTAGCCTCAAACGTCCAGGAGCTTATTCCAAGCCCGCATCCAGGGATCAATTTATCGTATGTCAGATAATCAATAAGGGCATAGTATATCTTTCGACCGATCTCAAGAGGATCCTTTTCCTTTGACACTATATCGTCAACAAACATCGTAATATTATTGTCCGTCTCTTCTTTCTCTGTAAGCACCAGATGTTTATTGATATCTTCCTTCATCTCCACTATACCGATGGTTTTTCTCCGCAATTTGTATTTGACAGATATTTTGTCTCCTTCTTTCAACCCTTCGGAACCGACATATAACATCCTGTTCCTGTAAACAGGTTCTTCATTGATATTGAATGCCACGGGAGAATCTATTGAGAGATGCGTAACATCCTGACCATAGTCGCTCTGGGGAAGAGGTATCCAGAATTCAATTTTATTACCGAGCTTCGGGCGATTAATTACTTCAGTTACATAACTGATATCAAGGTCCATGGACTTAACTGCAGTATCTGAAATAATCGTTTTCTGGACACTGGAATTCCCGGCATGCAAAGGTTCTGCATAGCCGGATAATAACTGCCCTCCGATTACAGTCCCTGCAGTTACTGCCGAGAGTTTTATAAAGTCCCGTCTCTTCAAGCCATCTCCCTTATCTTCTCAATAACCTCTTCCTCCTGAAAAAAGAAATCCGCTTCATGTCTGATTGAACCTCCTTTATCAATAAGCACAAGCTTTGGAGTATATTCTATGTAATACCCTTCAGGAAGCATCTTCTCATCAATTTTTTCGATATCTATGCCATAAAATTTCCACAGCCTGGAAAGTTCATCCGTCTCCCCTGAAACAAACATCCACCTGTTGTCCTTTACTGCATCCAGCTTATAGAGACTAAAATATTTCTTCCTGCTTTCGAGAGTGTCCTTTTCAGGGTCAATGGAGACATGTAGATATACCACATCCTCCGGAGCGTTCATCATTTCATCAAGCGCGGTGAGACGAACTGTTACAACAGGACACCTTACAGTACAATTTGAGTAAGAAAATGCCAGCACAACAACTTTACCTCTCAGGTCTTCCATGGTGACTGTTTTCCCATCCCAGTTATTAAGACTGAAGTCAATTGCCCTGTCCTTCGTGACATAGACATAGGCCCCGGCTATAATAAGCACGATTGCAGCAGCAACAGGCCATTTATAAAGTAAACGCAATATCGACCTCTACCGCCTCACCGGATTTAACACTTATTTTTTGTTCCTTCATTCCAAAACCCTCATGCCATGCCTTAAGCACATATTCACCGGGAGGGAGGCTGCCCATCTCAAATGTCCCGTTATCACCTGTGACCGCTGCATAGGGATGGTCAAATACAAAGACATATCCCCTGATCCAGTTATGCGTATTAGACCGTACCTGAATAAATCCTGTATCTTTTGTAATCCTGTGCCACTTCTTGATTGGCTTTTTGACTTCAAGACCTGTCTTTGGCAAAGCAAGATTATAAATTGATGCCCCGTCTTCCAGCGGCCTTGAAGACACCTTTTTTTGATAAGCCAGTCCGAGCTTTGACTGAATGGTATGTAAAATATCGTCATCATTTTTAAATACATACTCGCCGCCCACAAAACCAACGTTAACATGGGGAACGGCCCTGCAGTTTTTTATTGTCACGTCCACCTGCTTTTTAGGAAGTGCTTTCCCTTTTCCCACACCTTCTATCCATACAACAACATTCTTTACTCTTGAGTCCGAAACAATATATTTCCCCGCCTTCTGCTCCTTACCACAGTAATCAGCATTCTCATTAATAACAATAGTCTCGTCCGCAGGAACAGTGCCTTTGAAATTCACAGTTCCTTTCAGGGTAGCACCGTTACGTACATCAACCACATCATAGCCCTTCACTGCACCAGCTGAAACCGCCCACAAAACCAGTGTCAAAATCAAAATGAAATATTTACCCATATTTAATTCTCCTTTATTAATTTTGAGGGTTCAAGGATTCTAGGATTCAAGGGTCCGAGTGAAAAAAAGTGTATAACCAGCCTTTCACTTGACCCCTTGAATCCTCGGCCCCTAGAACCCTTTCTTTATTCCAAATATCTCTTCTTAAAATAGTAGCAACTTATCCCCAGCGGCGCTATGATCCAAATCATGGATATCCCCCACAGCATGGAAGGCCTTATATATGTGGGGAAATCAACGGATGCAAGACCTATCATTACCTGGAATTCACCGATCGAGACAAAGTTCAGTATCCGGTAAATATCAACGGGATTAAACATCAGCAACATTGAAAAAACATCTGTGCCAACGTTACCCTTGGTTATTATGAGCAGTCCTATCAGACCGAGGTCATAGAGTATGGTGAAGAAAAGCCATAGAAATATTGTTAGGGCTATTACCTTTGTCCTTTCATAAAAGAGGACGGATATCAAAAAAGAAGCGCTCAGAAAAGTCACTCCAAGAATCACCGAATTAAGGACAAAAATTAAGTATGTCCCTGCTGACCCCAATCCGATTTTCCACAGCAAAACAGCACCGGCAATACCAAGCCCGGCAACTATGGACAGCACAAGGGCTATGACAAGACCTGTAAATTTACCTATTATAAACTCGCCTATCGATATGGGTGAAGAGAGGTAGATACCGAGTGTGCCTTTTTCCTGCTCATCGGCAATAATCCCTCCGCCTAGTGTCAGTGCAAGGATCGGGATAAAATATGTCACAAGGCTTGTAAGGCTCGCTATAGTTGCATCCAGACTCATGAATCCGGTGACCCCAGCAGTTGCACCGCCAAAATATGATATGACCAGTGTGAAAAGTGCAAACCCGGTTCCAATGACAATTACCCATTTACTCTTCAGCTTGTCCGAAAGTTCTTTATGGGCTATTGCCCACATGGCATCAGTGAACACCAAAGAACACCTCCTCCAGGGAAGGTTCCCTGATTGATATATCAGTAAATCTGTCTTTCTCCTCCATAATTGCAGCTATTAATTCAAGCTTGTTTTCTCTGGGAATACTGGCAAGTAGATATCCGTTTTTATAACCCAGCTCAACAGCACCTTCTTTCATCAGCACCTTTTCCAGGCACTCATCTTTCCTCTTGATGGTAATGTAGAGCCTTAAGGGCATGTTCATTCCCTCGCACAGTTCTTCAAGGCGGCCTACAGCCTTTAGAGAACCATTTTTCATAACCGCCACCCTGTCGGTCTTGTCCTCTATCTCGGCCAGTATGTGAGATGACAGGATAGCTGTAAGTTTCTTTCTCTCTTTCACTTCCTCAAGAATGTCGTAGAACTGCTTTGTACCCACCGGGTCAAGACCTGATGTAGGTTCATCAAGCACCAGAAATCCGGGCTCATTCACAAGAGCCTGTGCAAGGTTCAACCTCTGGCGCATTCCTTTTGAGTAGCCTCCGACCTTCCTTAGCAATACGTCCTCGGGAAGAAGTCGGCCAAGAACATCTTTAATGTTGCTTAATTCCCCACCCTTTACCCTGGCAAAGAGTTGGAGAGTTTCTTTGCCGGTGAGATTATCGTAAAAGGAAACCCTTTCCGGCATATAGCCGACTGACTTTTTAAACTCTATCCATTTTTTCCCTGAAAGTTCTTCTCCATTAATAAGAACTTTCCCCGATGTCGGTCGGATAATCCCAAGCATTATCTTCAGCATAGTCGACTTGCCCGATCCGTTGGGGCCTACAAGGCCGAGCACTTCCCCTTCTTTTACTTCAAGAGAAACAGTATTGAGAGCATCTATCTGTTCATAAGACTTTGATACATTTTCAAGCTTCAATATCAAGAGCCACCTCCGGGCATATGTGGCAGTTTTTCTATATCACCGTAGATTCTTTCAGGTGTGTATGATGAATATTTATCTTTCATGTCCTTCCATTCTGCATGCAAAGGAGCCATAGCAGGTCTGTTGTCAATCACTTTAGGAACTTCAAAGACAGGAAACTGTTTCTCAAGCATCCAGAGCATCTGAAGCGACGGACTTGTAAACAGGATTTTAGCGAGAGGGAATCTCCATAATATATGGTCAACGATAGAATTTGATTCGTATTGATTATCACCTATCCCGTCGCCTGTCATGTCCCATCCAATGTAGTCACTCCAATAGTTATTGTCCCATTTCTGATTATTGCGGGCTATATACTTAACCTGCACTTCGTTGTCGATAAATGAATTCCCGGAGATTGTATTGTCCTCAGAGCCTCCCCAGTTATGTATGCCCAGCTGATTGTTCATCACCAGATTAGACATAAGATCGTTGTATACAGAGTTATATAAAAAAATGCCTTTCGTATTCCCTATCACTGTGTTGCCCTGTATCTCACTTCTTAATGACTGGATCAACAAAAGTCCGTGTGTCCTGTTGCCGAATGAAAGGTTGCCATTTATCCGTGAGTGATCTGTATACATGATCGCAAGACCTACAAGATTATC
>PIVU01000372.1 GCA_003354025.1 Nitrospirota bacterium | reverse complement strand
AATTGAACTTATTATTTCCTGTTCTCCAATGCCCTTGCATTCTTTGCCGTGAGTATTTGCATCTGACGGATCGCAATTTTATTGAGTCGTTTCAGGCGATCACCTTGAGACAGGCCCATGTGTATGAACTCGGCGTTCATGCTCTCAATGTTTGCAAGCACCAGTAATTGCTCCACACCGGCATAATCGCGCATATTGCCGTCAACGCTTTGATGGGCGTCACGCCACTGCCGGGCTGTTTCGCCGAAAAGGGCCACATTCAGGATATCCGCCTCTGTGGCGTAGGTAATGGAGATCTGATCCGGAGTTACGAGTGCCGGAATAAGGTGAGTCTTGATGGCATCAGTGTGGATGCGGTAGTTGAGTTTGGAAAGAGTGCGATTGAGATTCCAGGACAGGGAGAGACGACGGTTTTCCTCATCTTTGAGACGCTGAAATTCTTTGATTAGATAGAGCTTAAACTCTACGGAAATCCACGACGCGAATTCGAAGGCAATGTCCTTGTGGGCGAAGGTCCCGCCATAGCGCCCGGCTTTGGAAACAATACCAGTGGCTCCCGTCTTTTTGATCCATTGCTTCGGGGTCATAGTAAAGCTGTTCAACCCTGCCTGAATTCTAAACCCGTCGAATTCGACGGAATTAAAATCGGGATTGTTGAGTTTTTCCCAAATACCCAGAAATTCAATAGTGTTACGATTTCTTATCCAATTCCTTACAAGGTCGTCAGTGCGCTCGGCTTTTTTATAGCGTGCAATGTCCGTAATGCAGATATAATCATCTGCTTTCTGAGAAAACACGGTTATGGCAGTGCCTTTGACGTCAATAGTTGTTCCTTTTTTCTTAATCATTTCTGAATATCCCCTTAACTTTGTAGAACGTTTCTAGTCTGTCCGGGGCATGCAGTGACGTGCAGATACATTTCGTGCTCCAGATCGAGCGTGCACCGGTCTCGAATAACTGACCGGCTAATTTCTCTAACCAGTGGTTGTAGATATGATGTTGAGCAGTCTGAATTTGCAGCCATAGTCCCCTTAGACGATTGATTATAACAAATAAAGATTGAAGTGTGAAGTGAAATACAATTACGAAGTTAGTAAGGCAATTACAAATTATTCTGCGGGGTCAGGTCTACACAATTTGCAAATCCAGCTTTTCAATAATCGTATCAATGTTCTTTCTTAGCCTTTTATTCCATCTCAAAGTTTACTTAAATCGTGAACTTGCAAGAGAAACAGCAGATTCCCCTATAGGTGGTGTCTATAATAGAAAATTAAAGTAAAGATCAAGTAAGAAGAACAAGCAGCCTTTTTTATGGGATAAGATAAATAAATGGCAATGGGAGCATCTGTGGCTGGTGGTGTCCGTCTAATGACAGTGACTCGCCTTGAACTGCCGGGTGCTCCCAGCTAATACCCTGTCTAATGGGAAGTTGCCTATCAGTGGCTATTATAGACGGGATTAGCGGTATTGGCAAAGCCATAGAATCTCAAACATAAAGGAGGGTGAAAAGTGAAGAGATTATCCGGCGGTATTGATGTAGGCAGTGAGCGGCATCATGTAATAATCATGGATGATAAAGAGAAGATATTGTTTGATCGGGAGATTGAACAGAAGTACAGTGACTTTAATGAGGCAATAGAAGAATTCAGAAAAATTGAAGTAAAGGAAAAATTGATTATAGAATTTGCAATGGAAGGCAAGAACGGATATGGGTCACCATTTGACCGGCTGTTGATAGAAAATGGATTCATATTATACAACGTGGACAATCTCAAGTTGAGAAGGTTTAAAGATGTATTCGGGGCGGAATGGAGGAATGACCAAAGAGACGCAAAAATGATAGCCAAGATGTTGCAATTAAGGGAACAGGTAGATAAAGGAAAAGAAAAGGCATTTATCGAAGTAACAAAAATGCCCCTAGTCAATGAAAAGTTAAAGATATTATCAAGGCATCAGCAAAGTCTGATAAATGAGAAAACCCGGATGCAGAACCGGCTTAGAAAGCGGGTTCAGGAGGTATGTCCTGATATCCTGGAGTTTGGAACTACGGACAGCAAGAAGCTGTTGAGACTGCTGATAAAGTATCCCGATTTTAGCAAATATAAGAAGTTAACGATGGAAGCATTATTGAAAATAAAAACGATTGGAAAGAAGAAGGCTTCATTAATGCTGGATGGTCTACGGGATATACAA
>PIVU01000371.1 GCA_003354025.1 Nitrospirota bacterium | reverse complement strand
CAGGATAAAACTGATATGCCTATGAACGACTACAACGATCTGGAAAACAGGATTAAAAGTACAAGAACCAGGATCTTCTCACTCATAAAAGGAGACGTCCCTTCTGTCTTTGATAAGAAACGATGGGTGGGAGAGCTCCTGGAGTGGGCAATGAAGGATGCTGACTTCAAAGTACGGCCGCTGAGGTTCATTGATGTCATGCCGTCGCTGAAATCAGACGCCCTTGTTGTGAGAGTTCTAAAGGAATACTTCGGTGACAAAGACATTACCCCCATGGTCATGAAGTGGGGCATAAAAGGTCTCTCCGAAAAAGGGCTGCTCCCTAAGATCGCAGGAAAGATGATCCGCTCGAATGTGGAGTCCATGGCAAGACAGTTTATCGCAATGAGAAAAGGATTCTCACCGGAGCAGCACTCGTAAAAAATTGTCATGACTGCTGTTTTGAAAAAGGGAAGGATGGTACTGAGCCGGAGCAGGATACTATGTGCTCCGACCGACCTGAGACAGGATGGTAATTGATTACGGCGTTACTGTTTTTGGTTTTTTAATCGGTTTACAGCTATTAAATTCTCTGTACTCCTCATACTCATCTATACAGGATTTTTGATCAGGGTCTGTATTTATGCCCAGTTTTTTCAACTCAGCGGCTATCTCCTCCTGCGAGAGCTTTTCCATGCCACCTCCCTTCTATTGATGTTCTTTCTATACGTTTATAGTAAGTATTTAACTGCTCATTTAGTATGATACAAATCATGTTGCCAATCAAATAACAGTATATAATTATTAGAACGTGTCGATTTTTTACAGGATGTATATTGGCGAGAAAGGACTATGACGGGTTGACAGCCTCGTATAATTTAACCATATCAAGATAGATATTTATTTCACGTGTAAGTTTGAATCCTGCTTTGATAACATTCTCTTTAGTTCTCCTGTTCAGCTCAGGCCCGAACTTACGGGAAACACGGGACATGATATCCATCATCGGACCCATCCAGAAAATATTGCTCCTCACATGTTCGAACATCAGGATTTTTCCGCCAGATTTCAGGACCCGACGCAGTTCTTTCAGCCCCGCTACTGGCTCGGGAACAGAACAGAATGTGCATGAAGTAACTACAGAATCAAAAGTATTGTCAGCAAATCCCAAATTTTGAGCATCCGCTCTGACAAGTAATTGTCTGTTTCTGTCAACGCTCAATTTTCCCTGAGCTTTCTCCAGCATCTTTGAACTAATGTCTATGCCCACTACGGTCTGCTCTTGAGGAAAGTACTGCAGGTCCAGCCCTGTCCCGACAGCTACTAGCAGCGTTCTGCCTTCGGCCCGTGCAAACCATTCACGCTTCCGCTCTCCGAACCGGAGTTCTACACCACTATTCATGAGATCAAATGATTTTGCGGCATTGTCCCATTTGTCCCACCAATTGGTATTCGCTTTATCAGTCAACGGGCACTTCTCCCTTTAGCTTCATGTTATAAATATCAATACACAACTGGATAAGTATCGACAAAAATATGGCCGCCCATAACAGCACCGTAAAATCGATTCTATCTGCAGACAATAGCATTCCGGCAGCCATACCGGTAAACATCGTTATTAACATCCCGGCCGGGAATAATTCAAAAGCTGTGGACACATAAACAAACAGCATCACTGACAACAGCATTACAATCATTCCCAGGAGCATCCCAATAAACATAGCAATAAACATATTCCAACCCTCGCCTACCACAAGGGACACAGTGAAAACTGTCCCTGCCCCCATAAAAACAGATATTAGATAATCCAGTATTTTGAATAATATTTTCATTTAATAAAAAGGAGTTCAATTAATGAACGACACGGAATTATTATGCGAATACTGAAGATAAAAAGCTAGGAGGCAGCCCATTCACTGGCATGTTCACCGCCTGCAATATACTTTTTCAAATCCTCGGCAGCAATTTTCTGTGCAACAATCAGTTCCTTAACAAGGTCGCCCATACTAATTATGCCGACCAGCTCACCGGCCTCAATAACTGGAACATGACGATAGCATGAAGCCGTCATAAGTGCCATGCACTCTTCAATAGTCTTTTTCGGGTGTATGGAGAATACAGGGGTGCTCATCAACTCTCCAACAGTCGTATCCTTTGAAGACTTTCCTCTCAGGATTACTTTACGGGCATAATCCCGCTCTGAAAAAATACCGACAAG
>PIVU01000635.1 GCA_003354025.1 Nitrospirota bacterium | reverse complement strand
AATGTTTGTGTATGAATCTTCTCATGGATTGAATCTTCGTTACTCGACCAAGTTTAATAGCGCTGCAGCTGCTACTTACCTGTGCACCGCAGAGAAGTTGACAGGCAACACGCGAATTCAAACATTCGGCCATCAGTGGAAGCCATCACATATTACGTAACAGCGCACGGGTGCGGCAAGTCGGCTCGGAATTGTATTTACACAGATGAATGGAGGGTGTGGCCGATACCAATGGCGGAAAGACATCTGCGATCAAATGATTATTAGCAACATGACAAAGCCTCAAATTTTCATACATCTTTTTTTATAGAGGTGTTCAAAGTTAGATGCGTGTTCAAAGTTAGCTGACCTTACGGTATGGAAAACCTTGTCCTGTATCGAAATATCAAGGTCGGGAAAAGATGCATTGTTAAATCATCTTCATTTTCCTTATTTCTCAAATATCGATTACCCAATCAATCACTCTTTGATTTGATTGCAAGAGTCCTGCACATTATATAGTTGACAGTACCATCAGATGGCCGAAATGCCCTT
>PIVU01000370.1 GCA_003354025.1 Nitrospirota bacterium | reverse complement strand
GTAATTTTTTGGTAACGTAGAAAAAGAGAGACCTATGGCATGAAATAGCAGAAAATTGCCCTCCATCTTATGGTAATGATAGTTTTAGCAAACTAACCATAAACAAGGAGGGCAATATGGGAATTACCCCACAATTCGAGGGTATCATCATTGATTTTAATTGTCAATTTAAGATGCATATAAAAGACAGCCGCATTTCCACGATACTCGCCTCTTTTGCTGCAGTTTTGCCGCAGTTGTTGACAGATTTTTTTCAGAAAGTTCTTGTTGGCTTTGGTGAATATGCGATGGCTCTCAAGAAAAAGCCTTTTACCTGCAAGTGCGGCAATGATGCAGATTTCATATGGAAGACACGGCATGGGAAGAAAACGAAAATCCATGGATTTTACCGCTGGGTGGAATTGCAGCAGTTACAAGTAAAATGCAAGCTATGCGGGAGTAAAATGTATATAACCCGAAAGCTATTGGGGATGGAACCGATGAAGAGGATTGCCCCTGAAATATATCGCAAGTTGGGCCTCTTAGGATCCCTGACGACCTTTCGGGTGGCGGAGAAGATCGGAGGTATGTTCGGTTGGGCCGTAGATAAGATGACAATCTGGAGCGCTGTCCAAAAGACGGCATCTGAAATAGACTTTAAATTGGACGCCAATGAACTTCCCCATGGAGAAGCTGACGGTACGGGTATCGGTATTAAGGGGATCGCAAAACGCGGGAAAGAACTGAAGGTATTCGTACAGTATAAGCAAGGTGGTGGCGTTCGGATTGCAGGCCTTGATCTCGGTAATTACAACGGTTCGTGGGACAAGCTTTTTCAGAATAGTATTGAGGTTTTCAAGAGCTTCAGTCAGTTTCTACTACTTACCGACGGCGACACAGCCATCCTAGATTCTTTGAAAGACAAGGTCAAAATAATCTTTCAGCGCTGTTTGTGGCATATACCACATCAGGCGAAACATGTCTTGTGGAAGGATGCTGTAAAGCGCAAGAGTGCTGAGTCGCTGTATGTGATTTCAGAGCTTATGGAGATATGTGCGATACGACCATTTGTCGATTGCCAGCAGACGATTGAAATGATGGTTGAATCTAAGAGGAAGCGTTTGGGTGAGATCATCAAGTATTGCCGAGACAACGGATATACTCATACCGTTTCATATCTTGAGAATGCCCAGCCTGACATGTTTACAGCGCTCGAAAAGAGGCTAAACGGCAAGACAACAAGTAAGGTAGAGCGGGTTATGCGGACGGTGAATATGAGGGTAAACGTGAGTAAGTGGAGCAAGGCCGGAGCGCTCAACGTAACCAAGGTACGATTAGCCTATTACTATAACGGTTTTGATGCATAACAAGAGTGAAAGGAGCATCATTTATAGTATTTGACTAGCCTGGTTGTGAAACTAAAAATAGTTAGCCCTGATTTTTTTTGCTGCGAGAATGGGCCTTCAAAATTGCTCGTCGGAGTAGCAAAAAAAACTGGGCGGACCTCTACCACATAAAGTATTTTTGGGTGATTTTTATCAACAGATTATCATGGAAATCTTAAAAAATTGAGGCCCGGTCAAAACTAGCTTAAGAAAACCTGAAATGGCGGACATTTTTTAGGTCTCCTATTGACAACGCTACCAAAAAATTAGGTGCAGGCAAATTCTTAAAAAAGCCAGTTACGTTAGAGGCGCTTGGAACTGCGATAAAGGAAGAGTTGAAGAACTAACTATTTCAAGTCAACATCTCGGAGTTAATAAGATCAACATTCTGTTTAGCAGAAATAGCTAAAATTGCCATTGCAAATATTAGCTGAATCGAGGTGTTGTTGAAAACAGTATTTGGGGATGGATCATGCGATGCAGGGTATTGGTACTGGCGATCACATGAAGGGTAAAGAAAAAACCAGGCACGAGCGATAATGCCATGCCTGGTAATTGTTTAAATGAGTTTGGAAGTTTGGACTATTGCTTCTTTTTCTTTCTGTATCTAGAGCCTGCAAGGCCGATTAAACCCGTACTAATCAAAATCAATGTTCCTGGTTCCGGCACTTCATTGCCGCTATTATCGCCCGAGGGATCATAGATCATAGGACCTGAGAGAAAGCCTCCTGTTGTCGGATCAAGATATTCAAAGGAAGGGTTGCGCCAGTCATAATATCTCCGGTTGTCCTTTGTGGTTGCTTTGACTGGTGAATTGTGTGAGCTCGCAATTATAA
>PIVU01000369.1 GCA_003354025.1 Nitrospirota bacterium | reverse complement strand
GGTGTTTGATTACCTGAAGGAGATTGGCGAGTACGACAACACAGTGGTTATTTTTATCTCTGACAACGGGGCGGAAGGAAACAACTTAAGAGGAATGGTGTCAGGTCAACCCGGGACCAAACGCAAATTTGCTTATCAATACAAAGTAGATCCTTATACTGACTTTAAACCGGTCCAAAAGAGATTGGGAGAAATAGCAAGTGCCGGCGTTGCCGGCGGACTGACTACAAACATTGCATTCGGAGCAATTAAGAAACCGGTGGGCAAAGTTCTGAAGGCAACGGGCACTGCACACAAAATGAAGCAGATAGTTCGCGATAAATCACCGGCAGAACTTGAAAAAATAAACAGGGGAAAATTAAAGGCAATGGGTGTATCGGATTTCCTGTCAAAAAACTTCCTCAATAATCCTTACTACAATCCACAGGAAAAGACCCTCCTCGTTGGACACTTAGAAAGCATGAGAGGGGTACCAGGTCGGAATATGTTTATTGCAGTGGCGTCTCAGGTCAATGAAATATCAGTTGCCAGGTTTATGCGCTTGCGTGCCCGGATGATGGCCAACTACGATGCCAATGTATCACCGGTGTCACGGATTATAAATATTAATGGAGCTCCTTTTCTTCAAAAGAAGGACGGGGTCATTATTGGGCTGTTTCCACTGGATTATGTCTTCTGGACTGGAGCACTCTATCAAAAAGAAAGGGCAGCTTCTCCATCAGTCTCAAAAGTACGCGGTGACACAGGCAAAGAGTTATGGATTTCAGGAAGAGTTGATTCTGTTGCTCGCAAGGCCCTTGAAAGCAGGGGGTGGAAAGTAAGGGAGAACATCGGAGACTAGTCTGGAATGATGATACCAAATTACAGCAGAAAGACATCGCTTACAGTAAAAAAGTATAAATAAACCAGTAATTTTACTAGTTGTCACCTAGTTCTAATTGCCATACCATTATATATATAGCTCTAAACAGGACAGATTTGACCGGGAAATTTAACTCTTTTAAAATTTAATGGAAGGAAAAAGGAGGAAACATGAAAATAACTTCGAGGACTGTATTAGTTTTGATGGTAAGCATTGCATTGATGCTATCTATTGGATGCAATAAACAGGTCAAGAAAACAGGCTTCCTGGGTGACTATTCACGTCTCCAAAGTACAGATGATGGCCTGCGCTATCTGGACATGAAGAGACTTGCTCAGTATAAGCAATTTATTGTCGAACCTGTAGTCATACATCTTCACGGAATGAAACAGGGTGCCAGGCCTGATCCTGAAACACGAAGGGAACTCGCCAACCACATGAACAATGCAATTATTAAGGCCATCCAGGGAAAATACATGGTGGTATCACAGCCTGGACCGGGAGTGGCAAGAGTACGAGTGGCGATTACGGACCTTGAAAAGTCAAATCCTGTTTTAAATGCCATCCCTCAGGCGAAGCTTACAGGCGCAGGGCTGGGTGGCGCGTCAATGGAAGCCGAACTTCTTGACTCTCAGACGGGTGAACAAATAGGTGCTGTTGTAGAAACACAGAAGGGAAGCAGACTCTCCTTCGCAGGATTAAAAACATGGGGCGATTCCAAAGCTGTAATGGATGGCTGGGCTGAGCGGTTTAGGAAGCGCCTGGATGAGGTTCACGGTAAATAATTAAAACAAAATTACTTAATGAGGTGCGATCCTATGTGTAAATCGAAAAACAGGAGACTTCCGCTTTCAGCTGTGATAGCCATTATTTCTGCTGTTTTCATTCTCTTGACTGCTGGTTATATAAAAGAAGTTTCTGCCCAGAGTGATATGTTTATTTATCCAAAAGGAGGGCAGAGCGACGCACAAATGGAAAAAGACAAATATGATTGCTATCAATGGGCAAAAAAACAGACCGGATTTGATCCTATGGAAGCTCCACGAGCATCGGCACCACCGCCGAAACAGGAGGCAAAAAAAGGCGGCGCCTTGCGTGGAGTACTAGGAGGAGCACTTCTTGGGGCTGCAGTAGGTGAAATTGCAAATGATGATGCCGGCAAGGGAGCGGCAATTGGAGCAGCAGCAGGTGGATTATTTGGAGGTGCTAGAAGGCACAAACAGGTAAAGCAGCAGGCTGATGCAGAACAGCAGTGGGCCAATGATCAGGCCGCTCAATACTCGAGTAGAAGGAATTCATATAACAGAGCTTTTGCGGCGTGTCTGGAGGCGCGGGATTATAC
>PIVU01000368.1 GCA_003354025.1 Nitrospirota bacterium | reverse complement strand
GCAAAACCCAGAGGCGGGTATAGCCAGCCGCCTATTATAACTGCAGGTAATGCTACCGATGTATAGAGTTGAAGCCGGTCCCTTTTTTTCTTAAATTCCTGAAACATTTCCATTCCTCCAGCGTGACACTAGCTGTTTATTGACAGCCTATGTACATTAATTTTCATATCTACATATTCACATACATTTATACGTTTTGTCAAGTAGCAGCCTCATCGTCTGACTTTCCCTTTAAAATATGGTATATAAGTATATAGGGTGAACATCTGCCCACTGTTTTCTTAAAATCTTTATCAGTGAAGAGATAGACTTGATACAATCAAAGCCATCTAATGGAGCGGACAATAACTGCAGCTACCTGTCAGAAGGTAAAAAAGGCGGGATTGCCTCCTGGATTTTCTCAACAGACCATAAGCGAATCGGGGTCCTGTATTTGATTTCAATTCTGACTTTTTTTCTTGTGGGTGTATCAATCGGCCTTCTCATGCGCCTTGAACTTATAGCTCCCGGCAAAACAATCGTAAGCGCGGCCACATACAATTCATTATTTACTCTTCACGGTATCATCATGATATTTCTCTTCATCATCCCTGGGATAACTTCTTCATTCGGAAATTTTTTTCTCCCTATTATGATAGGGGCCAGGGATGTTGCATTCCCCCGTCTTAACCTGCTTTCATGGTGGCTTTATATATCGGCAGGATGTATCGCTTTTTCCACCATTTTTCTTCCTGGAGGCCCACCGGATACAGGATGGACCTTTTACCCGCCATACAGTATTAAAACACCTACTAATGTATCTGTAGCATTATTTGCCGCGCTTCTCATTGGCTTTTCTTCCATACTCACAGGCCTGAATTTTGTCACAACAATCCACAGACTTCGTGCCACGGGAATGAAGTGGATGGGCATGCCTATTTTTACATGGACTCTCTATTCAGCTTCATGGGTCCAGATCCTGGCCACCCCGGTACTTGCCATTACAGTACTGCTCCTTATTCTTGAGAGATCATTCGGTACAGGTTTTTTTGATCCGGCAAAGGGGGGAGACCCCCTGATGTTTCAGCACCTGTTCTGGATATATTCCCATCCGGCTGTGTATATAATGATCCTGCCTGCCATGGGAATAATTTCGGAGATTATCCCCGTTTTTTCAAGAAAATCTATTTTCGGTTATAAGGCCATAGTATTCTCAAGCCTTGCCATAGCATCTCTGGGTTATGCAGTTTGGGGACACCATATGTATACCAGTGGAATGAGTGAGACAGCGGGTATAGTCTTTTCGTTAATTACATTCCTTGTTGCTGTTCCCAGCGGCATTAAGGTGTTCAACTGGATTGCAACAATGTACAAAGGATCAATAGTTTTTGAACCTCCCATGCTCTATGCCCTTGCATTTATTTTTCTTTTTTCCGTGGGCGGCCTTACCGGACTTGTCAATGCCTCCGTTGCCGTGAACATACATATTCATGATACGTATTTCATCGTAGCCCATTTCCACTATGTAATGTTCGGCGGGTCCGGGTTTGCATTCTTTGCCGGTATTCACTACTGGTTTCCAAAGATGTTCGGGAAAAAATATAACTCCATGATCTCGAACCTTGCCTGTATCATAATGTTTGTTGGTTTCAACACACTCTATTTTCCTCTTTTCATTATTGGATGGGAAGGAATGCCAAGGAGATATTATGACTACCCCCCTGAGTTTGCTACAGGACATCTTGTATCAACCATAGGTTCCTGGCTGCTGGCCGCAGGACTTTTCATAATGTTCTACAATTTATACCGCGCACTTTTAAAAGGGGAAAAGGCTGATGACAATCCCTGGGACGGTAAAGGCCTGGAATGGCAGATACCGTCTCCACCGCCGGTAAACAACTTCAACGAAATTCCGTCTTTCAAACTAAAGTCTGAGAAGCAAAGGGACGTTGAATAATGGCCGGCAATACATACATAGAAACAGTGAATGAGAAGAAGTCTGATTATATAGGCGCAAAAATGGGCATGTGGCTTTTTCTGTT
The DNA here is from genome assembly GCA_003354025.1 of Nitrospirota bacterium. Lineage (GTDB taxonomy): Bacteria > Nitrospirota > Thermodesulfovibrionia > UBA6902 > UBA6902 > Glo-13. Next base: position 183 of record PIVU01000368.1, on the reverse strand, counting down.
TACCGAGGTGCTCTTTTTCGGCGGGCTTTTTCTTCTTTATGCGGTATACCGGTCAGAATATTCTGCTGAATTTCATAACGCTGCATCAGGTCTCAGTATAACTATCGGCGGCACAAATACAATATTGCTGATTACCAGCAGCCTTACAATGGCCCTGTCAATAACTGCAATCAAGAAAGCCGA
>PIVU01000634.1 GCA_003354025.1 Nitrospirota bacterium | reverse complement strand
TCGAAGATCCGGCGTGATCGGCCGCGCCCAGCCGACAAGTGGTATTCAGGCGTGATGCTCATCACCATGGGCGCCGTGAAGCACTGGCTCTGGCGGGCGGCCGGCGCCAATGGCGACGTGCTTGATATTCTGATCCAGTCCCGGCGCAACAAGGCGGCCGCCAAACGGTTCTTTCGCAAACGCTTCAAGCGTTGGGGTGAGCCTCGGGTGCTAATCACCGACAGGCTTCGTTCCTATGGCGCGGCAAAGACAGAGCTCGCACTCAGGATTGAGCACCGCCAGCCAAGGGGCTGAATAACCGGGCAAAGGCCTCGCATCGTCACACGCGACGACGAGAAAAGATTATGGGCCGGTTCAAGTCTTCCAGACAGGCGCAACGGCTTCTTTCGGTCCATGATCAAACCGCCTGCCTATTTGGCCCGAAACGCCACCGCCTCTGCGCCCATTCTTATCGCCACGCAAGATCTGACGCCTTCGACCTCTGGACCGGCTATGCGGCCGAGCTTGTCGCCTGATACAGGACAGCAGAGCCCTCTC
>PIVU01000367.1 GCA_003354025.1 Nitrospirota bacterium | reverse complement strand
GGAACCGCATCATCGGGGATGTTGGGGATAAGGAGAATTTCCTGCATTGCCTGCGCTTCCAGTTCCCTGAGCTTGTCCTGTTTATCAGTAATCTGGTCGGAGATGGCCTTAGCCTCCTCCATAATCGGAGAAGCATCTTTGCCCTCCTGCTTGAGCTTGCCGATCTCCTGAGACACTGTGTTTCTCCGCTGCCTAATATTTTCAACATCACGGAGAACGTCCCTTCTCTCATTTTCGATCTCAAGAATTTTATCGATGACCTCAAACTTCTCGTTCCTCTTCTTCAGGGCATCGATCACTTTGTCCTTATTTTCCCTTATCAATTTAATATCAAGCATTTCGCAACCTTTCGTTTTTTACTTTATATAAGGTAAGACAAAAGAGATTAAAAATCAATAAGTCTACATCAATTTTCTATTGATACCAATTACCCCGGGCAGATTATGGTGGACTATCTGGTATAATAATAAACATTTATGAATACGCAGATTCCCAAATTATTAACGATCTTTCTCACATTACTGTTGTTTCCCTTTGCCGTACATTCCTATGAGATAAAAGTAATGCCCGAGACTGTAAAACCGGGAGACATTTTCCTGCTTACCATCAAGGGCGCAACCAATCCGGTTAAAATCTCTTTCCAAGAGAAACAACTCCAGTATCAAAGCATCGAAGACGGCCGCCTGATTTCTTTAGTCCCTGTTGATGTAAACACCGGTCCCGGCAAGTATGACATTATCGTTACCCAGGGGAAAACTCAACGGAGCGCAGGTGTTGAGGTCATTGATCATAAATTCAAGACCATTAAACTCACACTGCCGAAAGGGAAAGTATCCCTCAGCCCCGAAAACCAGAAACGGGCAAACGGGGAAGCAGTGATGTTAAATAAGACATGGACCCCTAATACGTCAATTGCCTGGGACAGTAGATTTACTCATCCGACAAATACTGAAATCTCAAGTGTATTCGGCGTAAAGAGAATTATGAACGAGGTCAAGACGAGCGTTCACAGAGGCACGGACTTCCGTGGAAAAACCGGGACACCGGTCATGGCGATCAACTCGGGGACTGTTGTTTTATCGGAAGACCTCTTTTACGGCGGCAATACTCTTATAGTTGATCATGGCATGGGGCTCTACTCTATCTATATGCATCTTTCCAAATTCGACGTGCAAAAAAAGGAATCTGTATCTAAAGGGGATGTCATTGGTTTAATAGGAAGTTCCGGAAGGGCAACGGGACCGCATCTTCATATGAGCGTAAAACTAAATGGGATTAGCGTAAACCCTGAATCGTTGTTTGAACTTGACCTGTAGGGGCGGGTTTGAAACCCGCCCTTACATTGCGCATTCTGCGAATAATGCCGTATGAACAACAATATCATCTCCAAAATTATCTGGGTCTCCATATTCGCAGCAGCAATGGCATATGTTGAATCAGCTGTCGTTGTTTACCTAAGGGTAATATTCCACCCCGATGGTTTTGAATTTCCTCTTAAGAAAATCATTAATGATCCCAATATTATCGTTGAAGTCTACAGGGAAGCAGCAACTTTAGTAATGCTGACGGCTGTGGCGGCAATAGCAGGTAAAAAGTTTTGGGAACGTTTCGGATATTTCATTATCGCTTTCGGAGTCTGGGATATTTTCTATTATGTGTGGTTAAAAGTAATCCTCGACTGGCCGGCATCACTTTTTGACTGGGATGTCCTGTTTCTTATCCCTGTGACATGGATCGGTCCTGTAATTGCTCCTGTGTCTGTGTCCGTCATTATGATTGTCTGCGGCATTATCTTAATATTCACTAATCAAAAGGGTATGACCTTTAAGCCTGTTTTTATTTCATACCTTCTATTACTCACCGGAACAGCAGTGATCCTGTACTCATTCACGTCCGACACAAATGCAACCATAAACCTTGGAATGCCGAAGCCATACCGTTACGACCTCCTGATTATTAGTGATATACTCTTTATAGCGTCGTTCTTCGTTTCGTATTTTAAAATGCGTCGTATTTCATCCCCCTCTTTGGCAAAGAGGGGTTAGGGGAGATTTTCCAAAGGTGGAAGACACAGAATACCTCTTTGTGCCTATAAAACAATTTGACATTACAAGCATATATTGCCGAACATAATGGCTTATGAGCGGATACTTAATTACAATAATAACAGCATATATTCTGGTTGTAATGCTCGGGTACTGGCTCGACTTCCTGAACC
>PIVU01000633.1 GCA_003354025.1 Nitrospirota bacterium | reverse complement strand
CATCACACCATGAAGAGCTTGAAAGCCGAAGGTGGAAGCGAAAGCTTCGGACAGCTTGATCATGGGATGCCCTTTCACAAAGTCCTCGTCAGGTCGCCAAGTGTAGGCGCCGCTGACCAGCGACAAACCGATCAAATGAAGCTTGCCAGGTGTTTCTCCTTCAACGATCTCCATGATCTTGATGAGAACTTCTGCAAGTGAGGATCCATGATCCGTGGGTGTTGTCGCTGGCTTGCCTAGGAAGAGAATCTTCTGAATCTTTGCTTGACTTGAAACCAGTTGGTAATTGACATAGTTCAGTTCGTTGTTCTTCTTGCCTTCGGTGTCGATGAGCAATTGACAGAAGAGGTCGGAGACAAGATGCCTGCGAATGTGCGAGAGAGCAACGATGAGCGGAACGCCGTTGTGGACCACGATGCAGGAGCCAGCTTCACGCTGGATGCTGACAAGTTCACATGGCCCATGCCATCCATATTCATCTTTCCTGTTCGGTCTGCGGTAGACATCGCAGACGGTTCCTGGCAGAAGGAATTCCTGTTG
>PIVU01000632.1 GCA_003354025.1 Nitrospirota bacterium | reverse complement strand
AAAGCTGTTTTCCTTGTCTCAGAAACGAAAAACACATTTTCTAGTTGTCTAACACATTTTCTAGTTGTCTAACTCGTTTCCATACTGCTGCAGCCGTATTACAATATTATAAAGTTTTTTTTCGTTTCAGAGACAAGGAAAACAGCTTTATAGGTCAACATAAAGAAGTGCTTTATTCGTCTCGGACTTTTTTTCAAGTTACCAAAAAAAGTGTTGCTTGTCCAATAAAAAAGACAGTACAAACACAAAAAAAGCAGAAAATGTAATACGACTGGCGCAAATGTAATACGAGTGGCGCAAAAAAAAAACAAAAAAAAACAAAAAACAAAAAACGGGTTTTGGTGTTAAAAAACACCTGGTGAACAACAAAAAACAAACAAAAAAAGTTCACTGCTTCTCCAGCAAAAGTTTGTTGTCGACGAGAAGGCAGAGTTTGTTGTCAACGAGTTTCAGCCGTGGTTCTAACTTGGTTTTGTGGTGACGGTCTCGTTTAGTTTTGTGGTGCGAGTCTCGTTTAGTTCTGGTCGCGCTTCTAACTTA
>PIVU01000140.1 GCA_003354025.1 Nitrospirota bacterium | reverse complement strand
CCTCGCCTCCCGAATAAATCACCTTCCGGTATTACTGGTTATTTATTTTTTATCCTGTTGAGGTAAGAACATACTAAAGTAATGACTGGTATTTGGATTGTTTATCTAATTATATTAAAACTTTATAGCATTTTTATCCAGAATGCAACAGTCTTAATGTTCGGGAACTGATTTGGGAAGGTATTGGCGATGGTAAAATAATTAATCGTTTTTATTGAAATATTGGGGATAAAGCTTTTTTGCGCATTCAGGGCACATGCCGTGACTGAATTCAGCCTCAGAGTGATCATGAATATAGACTTCGACTACATCACGGCTGTTAAGTATTATCTTTGTCACACCATAATTATCGGTAAAGTTTCTGCCTCTGACGGCCAGGGTCCGTCATAAGTTACTTAGCATTTATACTCTTTATGATCGAAAGTAGAAATTGATTGGGTAAGATTTTATGTAGTATTCACAACATCACTCTTACTATTGAATATTTCATCAAACACCGGTGCTACTTCAATAAAGGCCTTCAGTATATCAGGGCTGAAGTGGTCCGGCATTGTTCTTCCATCTCCTTCGGTTATAATCCTGGATACATCTTCATGACTTAATGCCTGTTTGTAGGGTCTCATGCTCCGCAAAGCATCATACTGGTCAGCCAGCATGACGATCATTCCTTCTATCGGGATAGCATCTTTTTTTAAGCCCATCGGGTATCCTGAACCGTTCCACTTTTCATGGTGGCTCCATGCAATTGATTCAGCCATCTGGATCGTAGAGAGTGACGAGCCCTCGAGAATTTTCTTTCCTATGGCTGTATGGGTCTTCATTATTTTGAATTCCTCAGTTGTCAGCTGGTCCGGCTTAAGAAGGATGTTGTCAGGAATCGCGATTTTCCCTATGTCATGCATTGCACTGGCGAATGTTAATGTGTCGATGAACTCTTCCGACATATTAAGGGACTCAGCAAGCTTGTTGGAATAAAGCCCGATTCTCGAGGTATGGTAGCCCGTATCGGTGTCCCTGTATTCGGCCATTTTTGTAAATCTCTGCACTACTTCAGTGTTTATGTTTTCCATCTGCCTTAAGGCAAACATCATTTCCTGCGTCCTGGTTTTAACTTTACTTTCAAGCTCCTCTTTATAGACCTTCTCTGTTTTCCTCAGCTGTACATATTTCAAGGCTCTTTTAATGATTTTAATGAAATAATCGGTGTCAAAGGGTTTCAGGATAAAATCAAATGCACCACAATTAATTGCTTGCACTGCCACGGCAAGGTCGGCGTAGCCGGTCATTAATATAACGGGAATATCGGGATGTGACTGTCCTGCCTTTTCAAGCAGACTGATTCCCGATACCTGGGGCAGCTTGATGTCCGATAACACTACGTCGATATGTTTGGCCCGAATCAAGTCCATAGCATTCTTTACATTTGTGCAGGAATAAACATTGTGACCATATTCCTTCAGCAGCTCGCTTATGGCTGTAAGGGTAAACGGGCAATCATCTACGACCAGTACTGAACCTGTATCTGTGTCTTTTAGCATTTATTAAACCGGCAGCAGTGGCATTGAGTTATTGTTTTCAAAGCAACCCGAGCATGCATGTTTCCTTAAGGGCTTCCTGATTATTAAAAGGTTTGTAAAGGTAAACATTGTTGCTGTCACTATCTAATGTCATGTTGTGATCATCAAAGTCAGCAGCAATTATGACTTTAACTCCCAGGGACTCATGGACATCCATCTCTCTTTCTATTTCACGGATATCATTTAATACCTGTTTATTGCTGATGCTATGCATTTTGATGTTTATACAAATAAGATCATAGGGCTGACACTTTAGCCAGGATGATTTATATGCGTCAACCATCTCGCTGATAGTATTTACAGAAGCGCAATTGCCTAATGTGGAAAGGATTTTATGCAGTTTGTCTCTTGTATTTAACTTGTTATCTACTGTTAATATTTTCATGGTATTTCTCCTTATTAAAAACTGTAAGCTTGTAACGTCGATTTATCCGGATTCCCTATGTAGATCCAGTGTGCTCCATTGAACAGCATGCATGAAAACTTCTCGTGAATTTCTGAGGTTCATCTTCTTTCTTATGCGATCCATGTGCGTTCCTATTGTTTTTACGCTGAGATTCAGTTCATTTGCCATTTCTTTGGCTTTCAGCCCCTGCCCAAGATAATGAAATACTTCAAGTTCACGGTTGCTCAGTGTGTCAACGGCCGGTTTCTCAATCCCTGCAGGATCGTTAATGAATCTGCATAATAGATTGTGTTCAACCTGAGCGCTTACATATACTCCGCCTTTTAGTATTTTTTTTAGTGCAGTTATGATTTCTTCCGGAGATTCAGACTTCATTAAATACCCCCGTGCTCCGGCCTTGAGGCACCGATCTGCAAAGATAATTTCATTTTGCGCTGAAAAAACAAGGACAGGGATATTGGCAAAGCGTTTTGTTATAGTGTTAATAAAATTTATGTTAATACCCATTTTCGGTGAAAGGTCCGTTATGATGATGTCCGGTTGACACTCTTTCATAATTGTCTGCACATCTGTAATGTCGCTTGCTTCGCCGCAAACAGTGAACCCTGATTCGCAATTTATAAACCTAAGCAGTCCGTAGCGCATTATCGGGAGCGATTCAATAATCAGTACATGTGATGTCATGACGTAGTTTCTTTCATTGAATAAAGGTTGACCATTAAGGCCATGATCTGGCGTTCCAGCAGTGCTACACTTTTTGTATCAATATTCATCTCTTTTGTGATTTGGTAAACTGACCGCCCGGCGCTTATTGAAAAAAAGACACTAAGCTCTCTTTCGGTCAGCAGAGATAGAAACTCGGGGATGTTTGACGGCGGGTATTTGTTTATAATTTTATCAATTACTGAACCAGCCGACTTATTGCTCAGGTAGTATTTATTGTCTATAGCTGAACGGATTGTATTTTCAAGGTCATCAAAGAGGCAGCTTTTTAAAAGGAAACCTGAAGCGCCTGCCCTGAATATTTCAAGAACAAGTTTTTCGTCAGGATATATGCCAAGCGCGATAATTTTTACATTTGGCATGCTGCTGGTTATGCTGCGCATTTCAGCAATGCCTTCTAAGTCAGGCATAATGATTTCCATGATGATAATGTCCGGATTTACACGGCGCACAGTATCGACGGATACCCTGTTGTCTCCTGTTTCGCTGACTACCTCCATATCAGTAAGACTCTCAACTATAAACCGAATGGTTGAACGAAGAGCAGGTTTCCTTTCTGCGATAATAATTTTTGTGCTCATGGTTATAGCCCTAATGTTTGTGCCTCTCTATTTATGATGTTTCGTGCGGACCTGACCGCAGCTAAATATATCTATTTCTGGTAATACTTATATCAAGAAGGGTGCCAGGCTGTAAGTGTTGGATTATTAAATGAATGTGATGAAGGGAGGCTCTAACATTTTGAAGCAATACAACAAAATGTTATATCACTATATGTCATATTGTTTCACTTTTCTAAGAAGAGTCATGTAACTGATTTTTAATAATGCTGCTGCTTTTGTTTTGTTGCCCTTTGTTTCGGAGAGGGCCCTTTTAATTGCAGCTTTCTCCAGGTCTTTCAGGCTTAAAGAGGGCAGTTCATTGAGAGATAAAATGTGTTTGTTCTCAGGTGTGCTGTCGGGGTTTTTAATTAGGAATTCTATATGTTTTGATCTGACTGACTCTTCATCTGATAGAAGAACTGCTCTTCTGATCACGTTCTTTAACTCCCTGATATTGCCAGGCCAATTGTGGTCCTTCAGAAGTTTTACCGCATTGTCGGAAATTGCATAAATTTTCTTGTTCAGGTCTTCTACTGCCTCCATGAAGAACTTCCGGGCAAGAAATGGAATGTCTTCCACTCTGTCTCTTAGAGGCGGAAGGGAAATCATGAATTCCCCAAGGCGGTAAAACAGGTCATCCCTGAAATTGTTCTTCTTTACTGATTCAATTATGTCTTTGTTTGTGGCCCCGATTATTCGTATGTCAATGTTAACCGGGCGTGTACTTCCAAGAGGAGTGATGCTTTTTTCTTCCACTGCCATAAGAAGTTTGCTTTGCACATATGGAGACAGGTTCTGTAATTCATCAATCAGTATGGTTCCGCCATTTGCTATTTCAAAAAAACCTTTTTTCTTTTTCCCTGCTCCGGTAAAAGCCCCCTTTTCATATCCGAATAGCTCACTCTCAACAAGAGTTTCAGGTATGGCTCCTATGTCTACTGTAATCATCGGGTTCTTTGATCTTTTGCTGAGATTGTGTATGTATCTGGCAATAAATGATTTGCCTGTGCCTGTTTCACCTTGCATGATCAGGGAGAAATCACTCTGTGCAATCTGATGTATTTTATTGATAACGTCCTTCATTATGCTGCTATTGCCGCACAAATATTCGAGGGACATTTCTACTTCACTGCTTAACCTTTTGACTTCCCTGTTAAGTTCAAATTTTTCAGTGGCCCTTTTTAGCGTTAGTATAAGCCTGTCGTAATCCGGGGGTTTGATTATGAATTCGTATGCGCCGCTTTTTGTAGCTTGAACAGCTGAGGAAATATCGCCATGGGCTGTGAGTATTATTACCGGAATTTCGGGGTCGATCTTTTTTAGCTCTTCCAGGGTTTCCAGGCCGTCCATCCCGGGCATTTTCAGGTCAAGGAGCACTGAGAGGGGATTCTCTTCCTGAAATAATTTTATAGCTTCCAATCCGCTGGAAGCTTCAATAGGAGAAAAACCGCCTGCTATTAAATTCCTGCTTAAAGCCAGCCTGACCATATCGTCGTCATCTACAATTAATATTTTAGACAATCTGAACTCCCTGTGACCCTTTATTCCCTTTTTTCACTGCTTCAATATATATCTTATGAATAATGAATTATTTTATCATTAAATTATGAAAGCATATGAAGCTGACATAATTCAGAATTAAGATTGTTTTAACTATTGGTGACAATGACTGGCCGATGGATTTGCTTCACATATGCTGTATGTCAAGATCATTAATAGATTACTTATTTAACTTTCTTCGAAGATTTCTCAGGCTTACCCCGAGCATTGATGCGGCCCGGGTTTTATTTCCGTTAGTCTTCTTCAGCGTTTCCTGGATTAGCATTTCTTCTACTTGCTTTATTGGTGTGCCGACAGGAACGAAAATCCCGTCTCTGGCCTCTTCTGCCATTGCCGGAGAAGAGACTGTCTTTGCTGTTTCATCAAGGTGCGGTAATGCATGGAAAGGGAAAATACGTTTTGTATTCGGGGGAAGGAGAGTTGCAATTCTAGTCATTATATTTCTGAGTTCCCTGACGTTTCCTTTCCAGGTATATTGTTCAAGCATATATAATGTTTCTGCTGACAGTGTGGGGAAAGGTTCAGGCCAGCCAAGCTCTGCAAAGGCCCTTTCAAGAAAATGAACTGCCAGCAGAGGTATGTCCTCAACCCTTTCTCTCAAAGGCGGCAAATGAATACGCAGAACATTGATCCGGTAGTAAAGGTCGTCGCGGAACAGGCCGTCATTAACAGTTTTTTGCAGGTCGATATTTGATGCAGCGATAACACGCACATCGATGGGAATCGGGACTTCACCTCCGACCCTCTGGATGGAGCCTTCCTCAAGAGCGCGAAGAAGCCGTACCTGCAGGTGAAGGGGCATGTCTCCTATCTCATCAAGGAACAGTGTCCCGTTGTGGGCGGTTTCAAACTTTCCCTTCCGCATTTTTATCGCCCCGGTAAACGCTCCTTTTTCATGACCGAACAACTCACCCTCGATAAGGCTCTCCGGTACGGCCCCGCAATTGACCGGGATAAAGGGGCCTGAAGAACGGTGGCTCATTACATGGATTGCTCGGGCGATGATCTCTTTTCCGGCTCCTGTCTCCCCTGTGATGAGCACTGTCTGGTCCGACGACGCTATCTGGGGCATATGCCTTAGCGTGCTCTTCATTATGGGAGAACGGAAAAGGAAGTAAGGTTTCACCTTTGATATAAGCGGATCAACCAGTGTCAGTGAAGTGCTGCCTTCGCCGGGCCTGCCGATGCTGGTTTCAACCATTCTTGCAAATCTGTGTATGTCCAGGGGTTTGGTAATGAAGTCATCAACTACAAGCCGTACCCATGGCTGTGATGTTTCTACGGAATCAAATTCCTCTTCTGTGAGGACATAGAAAAGAACTTCGGGATGCTGTGTTTTGTAGTGGCGTATTACTTCAACACAGTGCTCATCGACCAGGTCTAGAGCTGCAATCACTATGTCCATATGTGTGTGGAGCAGAATGTCTGAGGCTTGGTCAACAGTTCTGGAAGTATATATATCAGCCTTCACTGTATTCAGGTCCTGTTTTAATTGATCAAGTGAGTTTAAGTTATTATCTATGATAAGGACATTAAGTCCTGTCAGGTCCGGTTTCTTATCCAATTTCATCCCTTTTTAGCGTTTGTGTTTATATAATTATATCAAATTGGGTCAAATTGTCCCAATTAATTGTGTCTGATATTTAACTTTGTTCAATAATAATCAAGTAATGTAAAATAAGCACAGTTCTATGAAATCGGATAAACTGAAAATATTTTTCTCCGGAATTGGTGGCAGCGGTGTATCTGCCATAGCAGGGTTTATGGCGGACAAGGGACATGAGGTTGCCGGTTCGGACAGGGCATTTGACTTGAGCCCGGCCCATCCTCTTAAGAAGGCATTTCAGTCTGCAGGTATTTCTATTGTGCCCCAGGACGGCAGCGGGTTTGACAGGACCTTTGATTTTGTTGTTTTCAGTACAGCTGTAGAACCGGACCGGCCCGAAGTTATGAAGGCTAAAGAGCTTGAAATCCCCGTAAAGACCCGACCGGATTATTTAGCGGAAATTACAGCGGCATTCAGGACGGTTGCTGTTGCGGGGACTAGCGGGAAGTCAACGGCATCGGGCATGCTTGCATTTATAATGAGGAGGCTAGGGCTAGGGCCTAACTACATCAGCGGCGGTAAGGTCGGTCAATTTAAGACTGAATCCAGCGCTGGTAACTATATGGTCGGGGACTCCGATTATCTTATTATTGAGGCATGTGAGTCTGATGGTTCTATTGTCCAGTATAAGCCTGAACATACACTGATATTAAACCTTGACCTTGACCATCACTCGATCAGGGAAACAGAGGAGATGTTTCAGGTCCTTATCAACAGGACGGGAGGTAAAGTGATCATGAATGCCGATGACCGGAACCTCTCCGTCATAACTGGTAAAGATGCGGTAACTTTTTCTATTCATAATCCATCGGATTATAAAGCGGAAAAAATTGTGGGCCGCACTCTTAGTACGGACTTTACTATTGGCGGTACGAAATTCAGCCTTTCACTGCCAGGTCTTTACAATGTATATAATGCAATCTCATGCATTGCGATGCTCTCTGAAATGGGAGTACCCCTTGATGATATATCTAAAGTGCTTCCGGAATTTGAGGGGATAGACAGGAGGTTTGATGTCTACTTGAACGATGGGGAATATTTAGTAATAGATGACTATGCACATAATCCGCACAAAATTTCGGCCTTGATGGGGACAATGAAGCAGCTTGCAGATAAAGTGTGCTATATATTTCAGCCTCACGGATTTGGGCCTACGAGGATGATGAAAAAGGAATACATAGAAACCTTTGTCAGTAATCTCCGGGACACCGACCACCTTATTCTTCTGCCCATTTTCTATGCCGGCGGGACAGCGGCCCAGGACATTTCCAGTAATGATTTGGCAGATGGGATTTCCAGGTCCGGCAGGTCAGTGCGTGTGATGGAATCGAGAGAGGACCTTGTCAATGGCGTCGGTGAATATCAGACCTATGCGGTTCTGGGTGCCCGTGATGACAGTCTTTCAGGCCTGGCTGATAAGATTGCGCGGAAAATTGTTAGTTTGAGCAGCAATAGAAATAATATTATGAATTCGGATTAAATCTTACATACCTGTCCCAGTATTCAAACAGTTCTCTCGTAGCATAAAGATCTCCTACGCAATACTTTGCAATTGTGAGAAACTCTTTCTCTTTGAACAGTTCCGGAACTTCGTATCCTGTAACGCCGTCTTCTTTAGGGCTTTTAATCCCGAAGGCCTTGCACCACATATGGAGACTGAACTTCCTCCTGACGGCTCCATAGAAAGTCAGCACATCAATCAGATCGCAGTGTGATGTGCTGTACCGGTTAGGCATTAGTTCTTTGGTTGGCTTAATGCTGTGTACTGCCGATCTCAACATGAGAAAAGGGGCGTCAAATCCGCGGCCATTGAAGGTGATTACCTGGTTATAGTATTTGACTGTGTCCCAAAACTTCCGCAAAATTCCGGCTTCAGTATCAGCAGTATACTCAATACCGTTTTCTTCCAAAGTCTCCTGCTCTACTCCCGGGGACTGATAATAGACCACGCCCTTGTTTGAGTCAGGGTTTAGCATGCCGATAGCTACGATTTCTCCGGTAAGTGGAGACAGTCCGAGACCTTCCTTGGCAGCTTTAATCTCGTCCTCGGTTTCAGCAAATTTAATAATGTATTCCTTTGATATGTCATCCATAGAATCATAATCCACTCCTATGGTCTCAATATCAATGACGATTTTTTTGGACATAAATAGGTTTTAACATTATTTTGCATTAACTTGCAATAGATGTGTAGGGGCAGGTTTTGTGCCTGCCCTGGTGTGCGAATGGTGTATATCGCTGCTATCATGGAATATCTATAAATACAAGGGCAACCACAAGGGATTGCCCCTAAAGCCGGAGAATTTATTTGCAGGTTTAATAATGTCATAATATTGCCCTTTCTATCTTGAAAATATTATTGTTTTTAGGCTATAGTAAACATCGCTGTTCTTTAATTTACGCATTAATTCAGTAGTATTTGGAGGATAACTCATGGCAAAAGCAATTGAAATTCGCTGGCATGGCCGTGGCGGGCAGGGAACTGTAACTGCTGCAAAAGTGCTTGCAGACGCATGTCTGAGCGGTGGTGGATATGTTCAGGCATTCCCGGAGTACGGTCCTGAGAGAGCAGGAGCTCCTATCAGGGCATTTAACAGAATAAGTGATAATGTGATCAGAATGTACGGCCCGGTTCTTCATCCACAGGTGATCTGTATAGCAGACGCTACATTAATGGATGCAGTTAACGTGACAGAAGGTGCTCC
>PIVU01000631.1 GCA_003354025.1 Nitrospirota bacterium | reverse complement strand
TCCACACCGCCAAGATCGACAAATATACCGTATTCTGTAATATTTTTAACGATACCGTCCATGACCTTGTCATTTTCAATGGTCTCAAGGGTAGTGCTTCGCAGCTCATCCCTCTTAGCTTCAAGAAGAACCCTTCTTGACAGCACGATATTGTTTCTTTTCTTGTTGTATTTGAGGACCTTAAAAGTATAAGTCTTGTTTACCATTTCATCCATATTGCGGATGGGGCGCAGGTCAGCCTGGGAACCAGGCAGGAATGCCAGCAGACCAATGTCAACGGAAAAACCGCCCTTGACCCGACTGGTAATAACACCCTCAATGGTCTCGTCTGCATCATAAATCTCTTTAATAGCATCCCAGACTTTTACTTTTTTGGCTTTTTCATGGGACAAAAGGACAGTTTCCTCTTCTTCATCCCAAACTTCAATCATTACCTCAAATTCATCATTGACGTTGACATTTACATTGCCTTCCTCATCAATGAATTCATGAATAGAGATCTGGCCTTCAGACTTATATCCGACATCAACAAGGACTGTTTCCT
>PIVU01000139.1 GCA_003354025.1 Nitrospirota bacterium | reverse complement strand
AACTCCGCTCCGCGATCCAGATGGTGTGCCATGCTCCCCCGTGGCGTCCGCGTGCCCTTGTACGGACTTCGTCTACCTCAAAGCCGGACTGACTCAGGCGTTTTTTAAAGGTACGGTCTGGGCAGGCTGACCATACGGCCAGTATTCCTTCCGTTTGAAGGGATGTGAACGCAGCGTTCAGCCCGCTATTAGAGTAGAGCCAGTCGTTGCACTGACGGGTCAGACCTGCGGGACCGTTATCCACATCGAGTAGAACAGCGTCGTAGGTGCGGCGCTTTGTTTTAAGTATCCTGGCGACGTCGGCCTCGTGAATAGTGACTCTGCTGTCGTGAATAGGATGGCCGGTCAGTTCTCCAAGCGGGCCCCGGTTCCACTCTATTACTGCAGGCACCAGTTCGGCCACCTCTATACGGGCTTTTGTGCCAAGATGCTTAAGAGCGGCGGCCAGGGTAAACCCCATGCCGAGCCCACCGATCAGGATACGGGGCTCTTTACGGCCATCAACCCTTTCGCACGTAAGTTTGGCGAGGGCTTCCTCAGAACCATGGGCTCTGCTGTTCATTAATTCCTGATTGTCTACCCGTATTGAGAAGTCCCTGCCGTGTCTGTGCAGGCTAAGCTCCCCCGCGCTTCCCGGGATCTGTGTGCTGTCCAGAAGTTCCCAGGGGATCATTGCCGTCTCATGGCGCTGCCAGGGGTCGACTGATTACTGAAGTTGGATAGAATGCGGATTGCAAATTTATTCGTCATATCTAATGACTCATTCTTTACCGGTGGCAGGACAATACGTTTTAGGAATAAGAGCATAAAAAGGATTATTGTTGATATGTTAGAGATGTGAGTTGAAGGCTGTTTCTCAGCTCTTTTCTTCGGAATCTTTTTCTTTAATTGCAAGGTCTTTGACAAAGTCAGCACATCTCATATCACTGCCGCTTACGGAGAATTTTTTCTGACAGGTGGCCCTCCAGGCACATACTGCACAAATTGTGTTACTTGAAGCCATGTTAGCCTCCTTTTATTAAAGTAAATTAATCATGCCAAAGGAAGTTCAAAAGCTCCTCATAATGGCATAGCTGCTCTTCTTCGAGCTTAGGATTTTTGATTCAACAAAAATGCCAGCGCCTCTTTGAAATCGTCAATAGAGATCTTGGTGTTGCGGCAGGGACCCTCAGGCCTCTTATTTGGTATTGCAAGCACAGGGATTATTTTTCCTATATCCTTTAAGCCACTCATTAAATCTCTTTCACAGGCAAGGGCCAGAATTAAGCTGGGGTTATATTCTCTAATTGCTTTTCTGGCCTCTTCGCCGCCATGAACAGTGAGGACTTTTAAGGTTGTACCATGCTCCTTGATAGTGTCCACAATCTGGCTTCTAGCTTCTTTTCCAAGACATCTTGGCAGCAGGACCAGCGGTCTTTCATGGCTTAACTGCTTTGAGTGGCTTAGTGTGATATTATTGTTCAGCTTTATAAAGGAATTACCTACTCTGTCCCTGCTGATCCCAAAGCGCTCACCAAGCCAGACTGTCTTTGGAAGAAGTGAAAGAAGAAATTTTTCAACTACATTATAAGGAAGGAAAGATCGCTTGAATTTAAATATGCATATGCTTTCTGCCAATGATGTCAGCAGGAAAATGACAACAAATCCGGAAAGCATCCACTTAATAAATTCAGACACATGAATGCTGTACTGATTCATCCGCGGTTCTATCATATACCATATGATTGGCAATGATGCTATGCCTAATGAGATAATAGCTGTAGCTAGGAATAAGAAGGTTTTTGAAGTCTCATGGATCTCCACTTCTGCTTCTTTGGGATCACCATCCCAGTCGACCCATTCATCTCCAAGTTTTCTATTGCTTGCACCAGATATCTGTCTTGTATTATGAATGATGTCCTCCAAAAAATTTCATTAGCTTTGCAGCACGATAAATTATTATTATAATTATATCATGGACTACCTGAAAATAAACTTATCCACTAAGCTTTAATATATTTAGATAGAATATCTTCCTAACTGAGCGGCAATACAATCTTTTTATCCTTGTGTATCAGGAAAAATAAGGAAAATATTGATATTAGATGAGATACTACCGTTTAAATATTATATATATTTTATTAGTATTATGAAATAGCGCTAAACTGCACTCCGGTTATGTTGTAGAAATAAACAAGATTGACAGTGGTATAATTTAAAAAAATGTAGTGCTTCTATCGGAATAGTTTTGAAGACATATGAAGAAACAACATAACTTTGAAATGCTGTACAGGGAATTCCAGCCGAAAATACTTCGTTATGTATCACTAATGACTGGCGGTATAGAAGGGGAGGACATAACCCAGGAAGTATTTGCCAAAGCAAGCCGCGGTTTGAAGGACTTTAAGGGGGAGTCAAAAATATCTACATGGCTGTACCGTATAGCTACAAATACTGCATTGGATAAAATGCGCTCATCCTCCTATAAACATGTACCAGAGGAATTAAGACCGGAAACTAAAGATAGTAACAATATTTCAGTATCCGGTAAGATCCGAATTGATCAGAGCCTGATACGGAAGGAAATGAGCGACTGTGTGAGGGAGTATGTTGACAGACTCACACCTGAAAATAAGACGGTCATTATACTCAGCGAACTCGAGGGATTTAAAAACAGGGAGATAGCTGACATTCTCCGGGTTTCACTTGATACTGTCAAAATAAGACTTCACCGCGCCAGGGCACAGCTGAAAAAAGAGCTTGATAAAGGCTGTGACTTCTACCACAATGAACAGAATGTCTTTGCCTGCGACAGAAAAGATTCTGGTTTTATAGAACTCAACCCCTCCAAAAAGAAATCATAAAGACGGACTTTTTAAATTCCTAAAAATCTTAGTAATTCGTAATTAATAATTTGTAATTGTCTTTTACTGTATCCTTTTCCTCCTCCATTCCGTCTGTAAAGGTATCAATTATTCTCAGGAGGTTAAATATGAAAAAGTCGAACAGTACATTCAGCCTTAAGGTTTCAAAGACCGAAAGGAACTGCCCTATCGGGGAAAAGATCGGGAAGCAAAACCTGGAACAGGGGAAGGTTCCAGTAATATCATGTGAAGGGCCGTGTATAAGGGGAGAGATCGCGCGTCTGGTAGCAAACATTGTCGCTAAACAGGAGCCATACAGGCGAGGATGCCATGGGGAACTGTTTTCAGTACCGGAGTCGGCAATGGCCGAATGGATGAATAAGGCTGGTAAAGTGGTCCTGATTGACGGCTGTTTCCTGCGTTGCCATGGCAGGATTGTCGAAAATCTGATAGACAGTGACAAACTGATCCAGTTCGATGCCCTCTCATACTATAAGAAATATACTGATCTTTTTGATGCAGACGCAGTGCCTGAAGCAGAAAGAAGGGAAGTTGCGCAGAAAGTTGCTGAAATTGTCATTGAGGAATTGAAGCGAGGGGGATTGGCTAACTTAAAGTCGGAAAAATCAGGGAGTTGCAGTTAATAAATATATTATTAAAAAAAGCTTGACATACCGATAAAGTTAGACTATTCTATAACCATGGAACTATCGAACTATTCAAAGATCTTTAAAGCGCTGTCAAATGAACAGAGATTGAAAATATTCATGATGATCTATAAGAACTGTTGCTCTCCTGAGGGGGCAAAAATAGGGTCTGAATTTCTGCTGAAGGAGGAATCGTGCTGCGGTATAAAGGGAGGCATTGATAGGGCCTTCTCAAAGATATGTGACTGCATGAGTCTTTCACGGTCAACGATCTCGCATCACTTTAAAGAACTCCAGAATGCGGGACTCATTACTTGTGAAAGGGAAGGGCAGACTTACCGCTGCTGGGTGAACAAAGAGGCGATCAGTGCAATAAGGGAATTTTTGGAGTGATTTTTTTTGATGTAAGAGTTCGATGTTTCCAGAACAGTAGAATAGAGAAAGGAGGGGCAATAAAAAACGAATTACGAATTACCAATTACGAATTACCAATTACGAAAAAGGAGAGAATGATAATGAAAAAGGAATGCTGCAATATCAAAGTAACTGAGACGGACAATGGCTACACCCTTGAAGTAGAAGGGGATGAAGTTAAAGAAAAGTGTAAGGAAGTTATGGAGAGCTGCTGTACAAAAGATAATATCAAAAACTGGTTTCAATCATGCTGCGGATCGAATAAGTAAACAGTTAAAGGCTGTCGTGCGTCGGTATAGGACTGACGCACGACAGTTTACAAATGATTAACAATGTAAAATTAAAATGATTTAAGGTAAATTAGTTAATATTTGGGGTGGAGGTTAAAGAATGGGCTGGTTTGAAGATGTATTTGGAAAATGGGTAGTAAAAAATCGATGGTGGATAATCCTCGCCACTATAGTATTAGTTATAGCAACAGCAAGCGGGGCGCGTTTCTTAACGATCAACAATGACACACGGGTTTTCTTTAGTGAGGAAAACCCTCAGCTTCAAGCTCTTGAAGCCCTCGAGAATACTTACAATAAATTAGACAATGTACTTTTTGTTATTGCACCGAAAGACGGTAACGTTATTACGCGCAAGACGTTGGGCGCAATCGAGGAGTTGACGGAAGCTTCGTGGCAGGTTCCCTATTCAAGCAGGGTAGATTCAATTAGCAACTTTCAGCATACAGAAGTTGATGAGGACGACCTGATTGTTGAAGACCTGGTACGAAACTCAGAGGCCCTGACGGATGCAGATCTCAAGAAGATTAAGGAGATTGTTCTTGCCGAGCCCCAGCTTGTCAGTAATCTGATATCTAAGTCCGGACATGTGACGGCTGTCAACGTAATAGTTCTTGCACCTGGCAAGTCCATGAACGAAGTCAGGGAAGTAGCTGTCTTTGCCCGCAAGATGGCTGATGAATTTCGTCAAAGACATCCAGATATAGATTTGTATCTTGCCGGGGGAGTGTTGTTTGATAATGCCTTTGGAGAGGCAAGCGAGGATGACATGAAAGCCCTGATCCCCATGATGTTTCTTACGATGGTTGTAATGGTGGGGGTTATGCTGAGATCTTTTTACGGTACTCTTGCCACCCTTATAGTTATCCTGCTTTCAATGATTACGGGCATGGGACTGGCAGGCTGGCTTGGGATTTCGATAACACCCGCATCAGTTAACGCGCCTACACTTATCCTTACCCTGGCAGTGGCTGACAGTGTTCATATACTGGCAACGATGTTCCACCATATGCATGAGGGGAAAACCAAACGTGAGGCTATCACTGAATCCGTCAGGGTCAACCTTGTCCCTGTTTTTCTAACAAGCGTTACCACTTCGATCGGATTTCTGACAATGAATTTCTCGGAAGTTCCTCCTTTCCGTGATCTTGGCAATATTGTTTCAATGGGTGTTATGGCGGCGTTTTTGTACTCTGTATTTTTTCTGCCGGCATTAATGGCTGTTCTTCCCTTGAGGTTTAAAACAAAGAAAGACGTTGGCTGCGGTTCCTGTAATTGGCTGGCTGATTTAATTATCAGTAAACACAAGATGATGTTCCCTGGCGTAATAGTCATAATTATATTACTCACGGCCGGTCTTTTACGTATTGAATTTAATGACAACTTCATTGAATATTTTGATGATAGTTACGATATTCGCATAGCTACCAATTTTGTTCAGGACAATCTTTCCGGGCTGGACAGGATTGAATACTCACTGGAATCAGGAGAGACCGGCGGAATTAACAACCCTGATTACCTTGCAACGGTTGAGAAACTGGCTGAATGGTACAGAAGCCAGCCCAAGACTGTGCATGTAAGCACTATTACTGATACGATGAAACGTCTGAACAGGGATATGCATGCAGGTGATGAGTCGTATTACCGTATTCCTGACCAGCGTGACCTGGCTGCTCAATATCTGCTTTTATATGAAATGTCACTGCCCTTTGGCCTTGACCTTAATAATCAGATTAATGTAGATAAGTCAGCGACAAGGATGGTAGTAACTTTAAATGAGGTGACTGCAACAGACCTGCGCGTGATGGACGAGAAAGCCCGTGAGTGGCTTAAGGCCAACGCACCGGAGAGTATGTTGACCTATGGTTCGGGAATATCGATTATGTGGGCACATATTACCGGCCGAAATATTACAAGTATGATCGCCGCCTGCTTTTGGGCACTCGTTCTGATTTCCGGCATTCTGGTTGTGGCCTTACGAAGCTTAAGGCTCGGTCTTGTCAGTCTGATTCCGAACCTGGCCCCTTCGTTAATGGCATTCGGCATTTGGGGCATGATCAGGGGAGAAATCGGTCTTGGTTTATCTATAGTTGTCTCGATGACAATCGGTATAGTTGTTGATGATACAGTACATTTCTTAAGCAAGTACCTGCGTGCCAGGAGAGAGGGAGGCATGGATGCTTCTGGCGCTGTTCGGTATGCATTTAATCATGTGGGCAGGGCCATGTGGGTCACAACTGCGGCCCTGGTTGCGGGATTTTCAGTCCTGACTTATTCGGGGTATAGAATGAATTTTGATATGGGCCTGATGTCAGCAATTACTATAACTCTCGCTCTGCTTCTGGACTTTTTCTTCCTGCCGGCTTTATTGATAAAAGTGGACGGGGGAAAATAATTATGAATTACGAATTACAAATTACAAATTACAAATCAGACGACGAAAAAAAGGAGAGACTTGAACATGTATAAGATTTTTGCCGGGATGATACTGGCTTTGCTGATTATGTCCATTACTGTATCAGCAGAAACTCCGGATGAGAAGGGGCTTGCTATTGCGACGGAGGCTGATAGACGCAATGATGGTTTCCAGGACAACACCTCAAACATGCTTATGACGCTCAGGAATAAACATGGGCAGGAGAGCATTCGCAGGATTCGTGTTAAGACACTTGAAGTACAGGGGGACGGTGACAGGAGTCTTACGATTTTTGATAATCCGAGAGACGTAAAAGGCACTGCATTTCTGAATTTTACACATAAGACCGGAGACGACGACCAGTGGCTTTATCTGCCTGCTCTGAAAAGGGTGAAGCGGATCAGCTCCCGAAACAAGTCCGGCTCATTCATGGGCAGTGAGTTTGCCTATGAGGATATAGCCAGTCAGGAAGTGGAGAAATATACTTATAAATGGATTCGGGATGAAGAATACGAGGGTAATGATTGCTTTATCGTGGAATACTACCCGGTCGATAAAAAAAACTCGGGCTATACAAGGCAGGTTTCCTGGGTCGACAAAAAAGAGTACCGTACATTGAGAGTAGAGTACTTTGACCGCAAAAAATCTCACCTTAAAACACTCACATTTAAGGGGTATAAGAAATATATTGACAAATACTGGCGTGCCGATGAAATGAATATGGTTAATCATCTAAACGGGAAAAGTACACAACTGGAATTCTCGGACTATAAGTTTAAGACCGGGATGAAAAATAAAGATTTCACAAAAAACAGTTTAAAGAGGGCGAGGTAGGGACAGGATGTTTAATAACAATTCTATAGGAGCGAAGGGCCGTTTGCCCTTACGTCTCCTCATAACGGTTGTTATTGTGAGCCTGTATTTCCTGATTGCATCTCAAGCTCTAGCCATAGAGCTGTCTGGATACATAGCTTCTGAAGGCAGAGTTTTTTTCAATGATCCCATGTTTAATGAACAGCGCCGTGACAGTGCCGCCATTGCTATTCAGCCCGAGATGTATCATGAACTGGAAAGTGGTTCGAGTTTTATTTTTACTCCTTTTGCCCGGATTGACAGTGCTGATGATGAAAGGACCCATGTTGATATTCGTGAATTTAATTATCTTTGGCTTCATGATGATTTTGAGCTTCGTGCTGGAAGCGGGAAGGTCTTCTGGGGTACTACTGAATTCCTTCACCTTGTTGACATAATTAATCAGACCGACCTAGTTGAATATATCGACGGAGAAGATAAACTCGGTCAGCCAATGCTGCATTTGTCGGTCCCTCGTGAATGGGGCGTTGTTGATATGTTTGTGCTTCCCTATTTCCGGGAGCGGACGTTTCCCGGGGAACAGGGACGGTTTCGTACTCAGGTTATTGTAGATACGGATAAAGCGGGTTATGAGAGTTCTGCAAGTGAACATAATATTGACCTGGCTTTCAGGTATAGTCACACAATGGGCGATTGGGACTTTGGGATATATCACTTTCACGGCACTGGCCGTGAACCGTCGTTACTGCTGCGAAGTGATTCATCGGGCAAGCCTTTTTTACTTCCTTTCTATGAACAGATTGATCAGACCGGACTGGATGTTCAGGCTGTAAAAGGGAGCTGGCTGCTTAAACTGGAATCAATTTACAGAACCGGACAGGGTGATGACTTTTTTGCGTGTATCGGAGGGTTTGAATATTCATTTGTAAATATCAAATTCAGCGGTATTGATTTAGGGCTGATTGGAGAGTGGGCTTATGATGATCGGGGCAATGGCTCGACTACAGGGTTTGATAATGATTTGATGATAGCGGCGCGACTTGCTTTTAATGATGCTGACAGCACCGAGCTCCTTGCAGGGTTGAAGCAGGACCTGGATAGTGATGAAAGTGTGTTTTCAGTCGAATCGTCCCGTCGGATAGGTGATAACTGGAAGGTTGCTGTTGATGCTCTGTTTGTTCTGGATTCTTCTGCGGAAGATCCAATTCATGCTTTGCGTGATGATGATAATGTGCAGATAGAGCTTATGTATTACTTTTAGTTTGTGTAGTGCTTGCATGTTACCGGCAAAGCAGGGGCTCTTTATAACATAATTCAATGCTTTGTAATGCTTATCTACTTAAGAAGTTTTTATTGATTGTTTATATTTAGACTGGTTTTTATGTATGTTTGGGTGTCCCGCTCCTGATTCTGTTTTAAAGAGCCCCTGCTTTACCTCAGTATAATATGCATAATATAGTTAACAGATTATCGGAAATCTATAAAAAGCTTTTCAAGTTTTTGCTTGTCAGTTGATACTCTGGTATAGATAGCAACAGCTTTCTTTTTCATCCGAGATTATTTGTTAAATTAGGGCGAGGGAAAACCCCCTCCAGAATTCGAAAATATAAGGTCGTTAAAATAAAGCATTTTTTACTATACAAAAAACTGAGGAAAAAACAAATGTTTTTTCCTCGCCCTAGAACAACATAATCCTCTCAAGTCATTAATTGTAGGACCGGTTGGATTCCGTTGACTATTCGCTATTATCAATGAGTATGATAGCTGTCCTACTCTAGTAGATA
>PIVU01000630.1 GCA_003354025.1 Nitrospirota bacterium | reverse complement strand
ACGAATGATATTAAGAGCTCTATAGAAAGGTCTAGACGTCATCTTGAATGCCTGAGAACCATATTTTCTGAGGTGGCCTGGAAGGTCTTTAATTTTTTAGTCTAAAAAAGCTTTGAGAGCAAAAAAATGCCTGTTCCCCTGTTGCTTTTTAGAACTGGTATGTTCAATCTTATTTCCCTGTTGCTTTTTAGAACTGGTATGTTCAATCTTCAAGTAGTTATGCCAACTTAAACGATGAGCAAATAAAAAAGGGTGGTCGTAAGTGAAACTAAAGAGCTAGAGCTCCATCTAGTTGGAGGGTCTTTCTCGCGACACCATTATATGTCCTTTTTTAGACTAAAAAATTAAAGACCTTCCAGGCCACCTCAGAAAATATGGTTCTCAGGCATTCAAGATGACGTCTAGACCTTTCTATAGAGCTCTTAATATCGTTCGTGCATGCTCGCCAGCTTTCACAATCACAACTTGTGTATATCGCTACATTGCCATGGAAACTTTTTGACGATTTTACAGAGTCGGTCCTTAACTTAAGCATGGTCGGAGAGC
>PIVU01000138.1 GCA_003354025.1 Nitrospirota bacterium | reverse complement strand
GAGAATACGGTTAATTTTTTACAATTTCCCTTTCCTCCGCTGGCATTGTCCAGTTCAGGTTCAAGGGGTTTTTCCGCAACAACGAGAAATCTCAGGCAAATGCCTCCCCCAGGGTGATTAAAGTATACTGCTTCATCGTGGGAGTGTCAAGAATAGTAATTGTGAGAAATGAGATACGGAGGTTAGATAATGAAGCATTAGTCCGTTATTATATGGATAAATACATCCAGAGCACCATTTGTATCCCCGTCAACTAGATTCGATGCACTCGATGTAAATGAGATATATTTGCTTTCAGAGCTTATTCTGACTGCTGGAGCTGTACTACTAAAATTACCCTGTGTACCACTCGAATTAACTGACACGAGAGTTGTAGTTCCTGTGTCCCGATCATGTAAAAATATATCGCTTGAGCCGTTTGTATCTTCCTGCACAAGATTATTTGATGTCGATTCAAAAACTACATATCTGCCGTCTTCACTTATTGCAGGAGATGTACTGCTAAAATTACCCTGTGTACCATCAGTCTTTACAGACACTCGGGTCGTATTTCCTGTGCTCCGTTCATATACAAATATATCGCTTCTGTTATTATCATCATCATCCACAAGGTTGCTAGCTGATGATTCAAATACTACAAATCCGCCGTCTGCACTGATTGAAGGGGCAAAACTACTCTTATTACCCAGTGTACCACCAGTCTTCACTGACACTCGGGTCGTTTCTGTCGTAACCAGATCATGCACAAATATGTCGCTCAAACCATTTATACCTATTGATTCAAACACTACAACACGGCCGTCTGCACTGATTGCAGACGCTGTGCTGCTTTTATTCCCCTGAACTCCCCCTTTGGCCACAGACACATGGGTTATTTTTCCTGTAAACAGGTCATGCACAATTATGTCGCTCAAGCTGTCTGTGTCTCCTGACAGCAGATTTGATGCTAATGATTCAAATACTACAATACGTCCGTCTGCACTGATTGCAGGAGCAGAACTACTATTATTGCCCTGTGTACCATCAGTCTTAACAGACACAAGAGTCGTAATTCCAGTGTCCCGATTATGAACAAAGATGTCGCTCAAACCATTTGTGTCTACTGACACCAGATTTGATGCTAATGATTCAAATGCTACAACGCGGCCGTCTGCACTGATTGCAGGAGCAGAACTACTATTATTGCCCTGTGTACCATCAGTCTTAACAGACACAAGAGTCGTTTCTGTCGTATCCAGATTATGCACAAATATATCTTTTTCGTTGTTCGTATCCCCTGACACTAAGTTTGTTGCCAGAGATTCAAAGGCCGTGAAAACCCCATCAACACTCATCGAGGATGCCATACTGGTTAGATTCCCCTGTGTTCCGTTTGATGAAACAGATACACGAACTGTGGTTATTTCAGGACCTGAATTTTGAGGAGGAACACCTGTGCCACCAGCAGCTCCCCCACTGCCGCAGCCATTCAGAAATACTAAGAATGAATACATCAATACTAAAAATGTAATATTAAATTTCATCTTAATCCACTTCTGATACGAATAATTAATATTCATGTTTACACTCTGTTTGGAATTATTTGCTCTGGAAAATGAACCCGTGTTTTAATCTTTTTTAATATTAAACCGTTACACCTTGAAAGTCAATTCAAAAGTGTTTCCGCAAAAATTTTACTTTCTAAAATCGAAGCTTTGCTTATGGTCACAACAATTCCCACACTTGTATAGCTTCCCCCTACTTTTCGCTCTCTACAAGAAGACCGCATTCTTCACATCTATACCTGTCTGTTCTGCTTTCCTCAGCTGCTATTTCTTCAAAGTCATACTGCTTTTTACCATTTATTTCAAAACATTCCGGGCAGTAGCTGCTTCCGAGCTCATCGGGTCTGATCGTCAAGTGGCAGTGCCGACAACGAAGCATATTCTTTTTTTGAGGCAGCAGCACAAGATTAATATGTTTGCATGTTGTCATACCGGAGAAGTTATTTCGACCAGCTTAATTTCAAATATCACATACTGCCCGGCCAGGGGGTGACCACTTTCATATGCGTCAACGGCCTCAACAAAAACAGTCTTTGTTTCCCCCGCTTTCATCCCCATAAGAGCATTATCAAAACCAGGGACAATACTCCGCTCCCCCAGTGTAATATTACGAGGTTCACCGTCCAGAGTACTTTCATAAATAGTTCCGTCATCAAGAAAGGAACTAAAATGAACTTTTAATACGTCGCCTTCCTTTGCCTGCATATAACTGTACTTTCCTTTTATATTAATTGTTCAGTTCAATAGTTTTTACAAACTGCAGCTAACCGGACTTCTTAGCAATATAGACAATATGTCTGCTCATTCCTTTACCGGATTTCCTGCGATCAAATGTAAAACCGGCATTGCCGAGACGTCGTTCAAATGCCCTGTCCGGATCTTCGGACCATACTGCAAAAACACCTCCCTGAGTCAACGCTGCCAAGCTCAGCTTAAGGGCAGCGTTACCGTATAAATGATCAAACCGCTCCCGGGCAGCCTCAAGCGGTCCTTCATAGAGGTCAAGAATTATTGCATCATACTTCTTCTCTTCGCTTCCCATTGCCGCATTTTTGATCGCGGCGGCAACATCTGTAATTTCAACAGAAACCCTTGGATCATCAACAGATCCATCTGTAAGATGAGCAATCGGCCCCCTGCACCATTCTACAATTATCGGATTCAGTTCAGCTATTACAACACTTGCATCAACGGGAAGGATATCAAGAGCTGCTTTCAATGTGTACCCCATCCCCAACCCGCCTATTAAAACCTTCGGCCCATTAAGATTGTCTATTGCATTGCAGGCAAGTTTCGAAAGCAGTATCTCCGACCTGTTGGCAAATGAGTTCATCAAAACCCGTCCGGCAATTGTAATCAGGTAATCAGTCTTGCCTCTCCTGCGTAGTTCCAGTACACCCTCATCTGTATCAACACTTTCAATAACCTGCCACGGTTGAGTCATATATCACCATTCGCAAATCGCTATTAGTCATTCTCTTTAAAATGATATTATTTCTTAAATGGCTTAAACAGGTATTCAAGCCCGTTCACTTTAATTTCATAAACATTCTGCAACAACTCACCAAGCTTGCCTTCGGGGAACCCGTTACGATAAAACCAGATTACATATTCTTCAGGAAGATCCACAAGGCGTCTGCCCGCATATTTACCGAATGGCATTCTAGCTTCAGCAAGCTTCAGCAGATATCTGTGATCTGGAGAAACCGGAGTCCCAGTATTATCTTCTTCATCCTTCATAAAAAAACCTTTCAGCTAGTAATGAGGCGGTTTTTCGTCTTTCGGGGCATTGCCGGTCTCACCAGACACCGTCTTTAGCTGGTTAAATAGCAGCCTGCAGGTATTTTGCAGTTGTGCAATCTCCTCCTGCTGCTTGCAGACTACATCATTTAACTCCTGGATAGTATTTTCCTGAAAAGCAATTTTTGTTTCAATGTCCATTAAACGTTCTTCATTCATACTCTCTGTCTCCAGGGCTTGAAAATTATAACAGCCCGATCCAATTACTTCTTTGTAAATGACAGCAGTGCATTCACTCTCTGTCTGAATATTTCTTTGGGACCTTCATCTTCCGGTTTTCTTTCTCCCGGTATAATCTTAAAGGCCACACAATCCTCCCACGTAGTTTCACGGCAATGTTTAAAGTATTCATCCAGTGCAGAATCAAATGACTTTTTACCGGAACCGGGAATAAACTTTCGATATTTCTCAGCTGCTTCTTTAATTATCGGAATCGATGCTCTGAACCTGTCAAACTCATCCTTATCAATATAACGCGGAACAGGATACAAGCCCTTCAGCTCAGACAACAACTTTTCTTTAAAATTTTCAGATTCTTCCAAAACCCGCTTTTTTCGTCTCCCTCGCCAGATCATATAAAGCACGACAAAAACAAACAGTATTAAAGCAACTATAATCTCGACGTTGTCAATCGGCATATTATTCATAATTTATCAAATGTTTATAAAAGAAGGGCAGGCACAAGACCTGCCCCTACAGCTCAAGAGCATCACTTATTGACTGCATGGCCTTTAAAGACAGCTCGGCAAACTCAGGGAGTGGAATATTAATTTTTTCACACTCCCTGATAATGTCCCTGTTGACAGAAGCAGCAAACGCCTTTGCCTTCATTCTTTTAATAATTGACTTCGGTTTTACACTGGCCAGTTTTTTATCAGGGTATACAAGCGCGGTTGCTGTAATCAGTCCGGTAATTGTCTCACCTGCTGCCAGAGCATAGTGAAAGGCAGTGCTCCGTTTTTCTCCGCATGCAAGTTCATTATGAAGCTTTATTGCTTCAATAGCTTCAGGATCAACACCGTGCTGCTGAAGAATTTTGACTGACTCAAGCCCATGCACATTCATGTCAGCGTTTGTAAGCTCAACATCAAGGTCATGAAGAAGCCCGGCCATTGCCCACTTTTCTCTGTCCTCCCCCAAGTGTTCTGCAATAGCGCCAAGAACAGCCTCTGATGCAAGACAATGCTTTATCATGTTTGGGTTCTTTATATATTCATTCAATAAATCAAGGGCCTTTTCACGTGTAATTCCGGCTGACATCAAATACCTCCATCCTTGCAATCATGTGTTATCCGATTATGATAAGCAATATCATTTCAATCTTCAACCGCGCTGAAAACCGGGTTTGTTATTCACGTTTTATCCATTAGGCGGCTACACCTCTAACAAATACCTCTACAAACTCTTTCATTTTAGCAATTATTCGTTCACCGATTGCTCTGGCTTCCAGTACACTTGGACGATTATCTAAACATTTAAACACCTCTTCACGAACCGGTTCCTTGTCGCTGTATATGTAGGCATCTATCAATGCCTGAAACTGTTTTTGGTCAAGCTGCTCTTCTTCACAAAGCTTGCCCAAAGCCAGAACCTTCTGATCATTCCAGTATTTTTCAAATTCGTCCGGTATGGCATCAACATCATCTATATAGGGCAGGTTCTCCGCAATGAATTTCTCAATGAGTTCCCGCTTGCTGCGTAGTTCAACTTCACCTGCCAGCAGGTCAAGAATTGCTTTCTTTTGTTGTTTTACTTCTTCTCCTTCAGATAGTTTCAGCTTGGCGAGCAGTTTTAATATGTATGCTACATTTACTTCATCGCGATGGATCAGCTCCAGCTCAAAGTCTACATCTTCCAAAATTGAGGCTTTTTCTTTTTGGTGGTCGCTTCTGACTTTAAAGTAGAGATCAAGGTATTTACTCTTATAATCCTCAAAAAGCTGTTCACTCATGGTCAGATCATCCCAGCTGAAATCCGCAAATGAGGTCAATACATTTTTTAAGCGTATCAACTTGCGAAAAGCCTGAATAAATTTTAACTCCTCCTCTTCGCTAGGCAAATCGTCTACGCTTTTCACTGTAGACGCTATCATTAACAACTCAGCAAAGGCTACACTGAACTTCCTCACAACCACTTCGTAAGGCGGCAAGAGAATGACCTCCTTAGCCTCTATATTGGAGAACAAAGAGATGGCCTCATCAGTGGCTTTTTTCAGGTTGCGGAAGCAAAGAATGTTCCCCTGTGATTTCTGCTCGTTCAGGATGCGGTTGGTACGGGAAAAAGCCTGTATTAATCCGTGATAGCTCAGGTTTTTGTCTACATACATGGTATTCACCTTCTTGGCATCAAAGCCAGTAAGGAACATGTTGACCACCAGCAGTATATCCACCCTGTCTTTTTCATTGAAGCCGACCTTTTCTCTGGCCTTGATACGCTTGCTAATATCCTTAAAGTAATTCTCGAACTGACGACTGTCTTTGGTAGAAAACCTGGTATTATACATTGCATTGTAATCAATGATGAATTCATCAAGTTTTTCACGGCTATGAATTGAGTTGTAATCAAGTTTAGGCTCGCCAACCATAGGGTCATCATCGGGTATCATACCTGTAGCGTCCTGGTCATCTTCATTTGCACCGTAAGTGAAAATAGTGGCAATTCGCAGATCGTGTTCACCGGCTTTCTTTTTCTTCTTGAACAGTTCGTAGTACTTAATCAGGTTTTCAATGCCGCTCACGGTAAAGATGGCCGTATACTCGCGCTTATGAGTTTTCTGATCGTGATAGCGAATAATATAATCCACTATCTTTTCCAGGCGGGCAGGCGAGTCGATCACCTCTCTGGCGTCTATATCCTCAACCTCAATATCTACAAAGGTATTCCCTCGTGTATACCGGCCTATGTATTCAATGCTGAATTTCAAGACGTTCTGATCCCGGATTGCATCAGTGATCACATACTTATGCAGACAATCGGCAAATAGATCTTTTGTGGTTCGTTTGCCCATCTCATTCTTCTGAGCATTCTTGGCAAAAATAGGAGTGCCTGTAAAACCGAATAATTGAATGTTTTGGAAAAATGCGTTAATGCGCTTGTGCGTTTCCCCAAACTGGCTTCGGTGGCACTCATCAAAGATGAATACCATCCGTTTATCCTTCAGATCTCCCAGCCCGGATTCGTAGCGCTTCTTAGAGATCGCATTATTCAGCTTTTGGATGGTAGTAACGATAAGCTTAGTCTCATCTTTAAACTGCCTTACCAGTGAACTAGTATTGTTGGTAACATCCACACTGTCTTTTTTAAAACTGTTGAACTCTATCATGGTCTGGTAATCCAGATCTTTACGGTCAACCACAAAGACCACTTTGTGTACCTTCGGAAGATCCATGATGACCTGACTTGCCTTAAATGATGTGAGGGTTTTCCCGGAGCCGGTGGCATGCCAGACATAGCCATTATTGCGGCTCTCTTGTACTCGCTCAATGATAGCCTCAGTTGCATAATACTGATATGGCCGCAGCACCATTAATATTTTGTGCGTTTCGTTGTGAACAATATAGTGGGCGAGCATTTTACCAATGTGGTCCTGGTTTAGAAATGTATTGGCAAAATCCGTTAGATCGTTAATATTCCTGTTTGCGATATCCGCCCAGCAAAAGGTCTGCTGAAATGACTGATTGCGGTTGTTGGCATAATATTTGGTGTTGACGCCATTGCTTATCACAAATATCTGCACATACTGAAAGAGTCCGCTGTTCGTCCAGAATGAATGGCGTTGGTAGCGATTAATCTGGTTAAAGGCCTCTTTCAGCTCCAGCCCCCGACGCTTAAGTTCGATCTGCACTAGAGGGAGGCCGTTAATGAGCAGAGTGACATCGTAGCGGTTTTTGTAGGTACCTTCCTGAGTTATCTGGTTTGTAACTTGAAAGAGGTTCTTGCTCCAGTCTTCACTGTTGTAAAAACGGACGTAGGCGCTATCGCCATTGTCGCGGTTAAACTGAAAGCGGTCACGAAGGGTTTTAGCTTTTTCAAAGACATTGCCCTTTGCCAGGTGATTGAGGATAGTACCAAATTCCTTTTCAGAAAAAGTAGTCTCATTAAATAATTCCAGTTGGCTCTTCAGATTGGCAAGAATGCCCTCTTCATTACTTATATGAACGTAAGTATACTTAATGCCGGTCAGTTGTTTGACCAGATTGTTTTCTAATATTTGTTCCGGTTGGGTTGTCATTTATTCCTCAAGAAATATTTCTCGATATTTGTTTTCAATACCCCTTACTTCTTTCTCTGTCAATGCGCTAAATTCTTTCTCTCTCCGTCTTTTGGAGAGTTGACCATTATTATGTTCCAGGAACCGGATAAGAAGGGCCACAGTTTTATCAGGCATTTCAAAATTATCATCAAGGTATCTTTTCATCTCGTCATATTTATTGAGATAGTCCACCTCTTTGGGAATAATGTTCTTGATGGTATCTTCTACACAATCGTACAGGAATTCAGCCTGTCCGGTTGCGTCAAAATAACGGTAATAATCTGCGGTTTCATTCAGAACTTCAACATTGTGCTTCGGAGTTGCTTCCCATTTGATGAAATCAAGTAATAGATGAGAATAGGATTCCAGTATCTTGCGATAATCATCTATCTTGTCCAGAATGGATGCGGATACGGGAAAAATCATTCCCTGCTGAGCAAATTTCTTTTCTGCCAGAATATGATGTATCAGATAACGGTGTATACGGCCATTCCCATCTTCAAAGGGATGGATAAAGACAAACCCAAAGGCGATCATGGTTGCTGCCAGCACGGCATCATAATCAGACTTTGCGAGTATCTCATCCATGCTGATCATACCATCGATTAACAATTCAGCGTCTTGCCACTTGGCTGAAATATGTTCAGGGAGCGGATCGCCAGTAGTACGGTCATGCTCACCCACAAAGCCGCCTTCGTTGCGAAATCCCATATTGATAAAACGGGTATCTTCAATAACGATCTGCTGCAGGCGGAGTAATTCGTCTTTACTTAAAGGTTTGTCACCTGCCTGGCCGATTGCCTTGCCCCACCGTGTGGTACGATTGGTGCCGGGTTTCTCACCTTCTATTGTAAAGGAGGCCTTCGAATCTTTGAGCAGCAGAAAGGCCGACGCCCTTTGCAATACATCTTTATGGACAGTATTCAGATAAACATTCTTCTGATCTGACAGGTTGGCAGAAATATGCGTTTCCAATTTAGGAGTTTTGTAGATGAGCGGACAGAATTCCCGCGTGCCGGGCAGATTATTAATGATGCGGTGACGCGATGATCTTTTCCCTTTTACAGCATATTGCAGTTTTTCATTTACAAGCGGGATGAAATTCCCTTTATCCAGATTAGGGACTTTCAGTTCTTTTCGCATTAACCACTCATAGAGGAACCATATTCTTCGGCTGTACTGGCCAAGGGGTTCTATCTGTACCAGTTCGGCAACTTCATCTTCCTTCAGTACTTCAAAGAGTTTTTTGAATACGAGAAGGTTGAGGCCTTCATATTTGAGGGCAAATACCAGCTGCTTGTAAAGGCTTTCTTCCGGTTTGTGCTTTGAGGTAAAGACCTGCCAGCCGGACTTGCTGTATTGTCTTTTCTTTGAGCTTATTAAGGAGAGTTTATTGGGTATGGGAGCATGGAGGCTGTAGGCCTCGATAATGACACCATATCCTGCCAGGATACCCTGTTCCGGAGCGGTTCGTCCGTGAAAAACAGTTATTTTACGTGAAAAACAGTTATTATCCATGCGCTATCGTGAAAAACAGTTATTTCAAATACGGTGAATAATACTTATACTTGGTGAAAAATAGTTATTTTTTTATATGTTTGGATAAAAGTAATTATACAAGGTGATTGGTTTTTATACAAACATTTGTTGTAACAGGCCTTTTTTGAATTGTTGG
>PIVU01000137.1 GCA_003354025.1 Nitrospirota bacterium | reverse complement strand
CCTTTAATTCATTATAAATATCTGAATAAGGCCATGGTGCTATTGCAAGAAAATGACAGAAGTCCGGATTATAGTCTATAGCTAGCCGCAGCGTCTCTGTAACACTTTCTTTTGTTTCTTCAGGGAGCCCTAGAATCATTGAGGTCTCTGTCACAATACCAACCTCTCTGAGCAGCCGCAGCGCCTCCTTTGACTCCTCTATGCTCAGGTCCTTTTTGATATAATCAAGGCACTCCTGCGTTGTAGATTCTGTACCCACATATATATGAATGATCCCGGCCTTTTTATATTTATCCAGTATGTCCCTGTCCCGAATAATATCCTGGGCCCTGGTCTCCATGAGTATCTTTATCCCCATGTCCTTTTCAATTACCAGGTCCAGCATCCGCTCCCACCTTTCCCTGTCAGGCGACGGATAATCATCGGTAAAAAGAATAACGTCAACTCCGTATTTTTTATTCAGGTGTTCCATCTCACCAACCACATCCTCAGGTGAGCGGCCTCGCCATGAACGGTTCCAGTATTTCTGCTGGGAACAAAAGGTACATTCCTGCTCACATCCCCTCGAAGTACAAACAGCCGCAAGCCGTGAACCGGGGATAATGTAATATGTGTAGTCTTCCCAGTCCAGGAGGTCCCATGCCATGGGCTGTGCGTCAAAGGAAGGCATAAAAGGCCTATCAGGAGTTGCTGCGATTTTATCGCCATCCCTGTAAGCAATCCCCCGGACTTCTGAAAGAGGTCCATTTTCAGCAAGGGTCTTTAACAGCTCGGCAATGGTTATTTCTCCCTCTCCTCTTATTATGAAGTCAATGCTGTCTGTCAAAGAAAACATCTCCTCATACATAAAGGAAGGGTGCACTCCGCCCATGATGGTAGTGATATCTGGGTTAATAGATTTTGCCAGTTCCAGCACTTTAGTGGCATCGGGTGATGTGCATGTGAACGATGAAGTTCCTACATAGTCAGGCTTTGATTCTTCAATCCTTTTCCTGATCTCCTCATAACCGACCTTCTTGGTCATGGCGTCATAAATCTCCGCCTCAAACCCGGCTGCCCTTGCAGCTCCGGCAATGTAGACCAGATTCAGGGGAATCCAGCTTCCGGCAACTTCAACTACCCCTGCATGAAATGGAGGAGTTATAAAAAGGATTTTCTGTTTTTTCATTTCTTATTTAAAGATAACACATCAGTAAGAGATTTTCGTTTAAGCATATACTTAGCAAACAGGGGTAGTATTAAGAAAGACAATAGACATTCTGAGTATTAACCCGATCTGAATACAGCACTTACTGTTCGACTACAAAGAAAGACATAATATTTCTTCTGCACAGGATATAATATTATCCAGCTTCACAAAGGTCCTTAACTTTATTCAGGACCGCATCAGCTTCCTTAACATTCAGTCTTTCAATTACAAGCTTGTCGGCAATTACTCCCAGGACCTTACCTGGCACTTCATACCGGATGTCAAAATTTAATTCAGTTGAGTTTTCGTCTCCCTGAAAGGTAAATGTCTCTTTGATCGGGAATGAACCTTCCATCTCCATAACAAACTTCTTGTTCTTTTCAAAGTCACCCACTTTACCGGTCCCATCATTATTTATACCGAGCATCCTGTAAGTCCACTCAAAGGTAGTTCCAGCCTCCGGAACATCACTGGATACATTTCTGATATCAACAAGGCTTGTAACATACTTTGTCCAATTCCCGGGGTTTGTCACATAATCAAATACATTCGATAATGGGGCATTAATTTTTATTGATCGTGTTATCTGAGCCATGTTTCCTCCTCGTTGAAAAAAGGTTCAAACCTGCCTGTTGGTTGATAGGGAGTAAAAGTTTATAGGTATAAACATAACAAATTTTCAGATGATAGTCTACGGTAAAGTTCTGCGGATGTTAAGAATTATAAGAGATTATCGAATGTAAAAGTAAAACAACAGAACTTCGAAATTCGACATTGGACATTCGTCATTCGATATTCGCAGTTTATTGTTTTTCTAAATTGTGCAGACCCGACCCACACACTATCGCAGCTCCAACAAACCTCCACTAAGAACAAGCGTTCCATCCGCTATTTCCATGCCCCCCTCAACTATTGTGACACCTTCAATTATTGTAAAGCTGCAATCATAACCATTTTTCAGGGTAACAGTTTTATTACTATCAATTATAAGGTCTTCAATAATTGTTACATTTCTGCTCTTAAGTATATTGTCATTGCCTGCTGAATCATGGGCACCCTGCAGCGAAGAGTATTCAAGAACAACATCTTCATTATATACTGCCAGACTATTGCAGGGAGTCTCGGTGGTAACAACAAACCCTGCATATACCCCTTCACTATTACTGCCCCACCCTACCGCAATATCATTATCATTAATATCATTCACAAAGACATATGACCAGCCGGGAGGATATATTTCAGAATACACTCCATCTTTATACATAAAACTCGTAAAGCCCGATGCATCAGAACCATTGCCGACTATCGTGCCGTTGTTACTGATCTTTGGTCCGAATATCCATATATACAAAGAATCCCAACCAGGAGGAAGCAGGGTCGAATAAACGCCTTCGCTATACAGGAAACCCTTTGTTCCGCTGCCGTCATTACCAATGCCTACAATATCTCCACTATTATTGATATCATAAGCCCTGGCATAGGTCCAGCCCGGAGGGAGTATTGGAGTGTATACGCCGCCGCTATACAAAAAACCCTTGACCGTTCCCGCATCATTTCCGTAGCCGACTATATTTCCACTGTCATTTATGCCGTATGCCCTTGAATATGTCCATCCCGAAGGGAGCAGTTCAGTATATGCACCTTCATGATAATAAAAACCTTTGTACCCTGTTCCGCTATTACCAAACCCTACGACTTCACTGCTTTCATTAATATCATGTGCTTCAGCCGATAACCAGCCGGGCGGAATAATATCTGAATAACCTCCTTCAAATGCAATATACCCTTTATAGCCAGTACCATCATCGCCATACCCAACTACATCACCATAATCATTTATGCCATAGGCATAGGTCTCTGTCCATCCCGAAAGGGCCAGGTCCGAAGATGAACCATCATAATAAATAAAGCCGTCCCAGTAGCCCGGATATGTACCATCACCGGCTATCATTCCATAGTTATTCACAGCATGGGCATGCGCCCCGGTCATTCCCGGCGAAAGCAATTCGGTATAAGTATATTGAGCTAATCCAGGGCGTGATAAAAAGGTAAGCAGCAGAGCAAGTGCCCCCATGATGGCTGAAATATTTGATAATGTTAGTATTCTACTCCTGTTGATTCTCAGGATCATAATAATTTCCTCTTTAAAAACTGCCTTAAAAATTATATTTAATTTATGGGAAGAACCTGCCAAACAACTAACCATTAATGAATTAGCCTACTAGTTTACCTTATTCGTATTTTTGTCACATAGTCAAGTACATTCAATGTGATCACAATCACCTTAAAACAGACTAACCTATTGATTATTAGGGGTTTTCCCTCAGCCATGAGAAATATGACTCATTTGGCTGAATTAGTTCAGAATCGCAAGTAACCGCAAAATATAATAACATGGCAACAAAACAAGCTGGCACTAAAGTTGCATTTCCCTAGGCGTTTGGATTAGTCCCTCCAAGGCTAAACATGACAAGGAGAATTGATGTTTAATACAAAAAATTTAAAATATTTCTTCATCATTTGCAGCCTGGTGGCGATACTCTATCCCCTCATTAATATTTATTACATATTCCCCAGCTTCAGCGAGATACTGATCAGCAATACAGAAGATGAAGCAATCCGCGTTGCCAAACACCTCTCCTCTATGGTTATGAAAGACGAACACTCATTTGCAAATACCGAGGATATGGCACAGAGTGTCCGGAAAATTAAGAACGAATTCAAACTGGAAAAAATAAAAGTCTTTTCAACCTCGGGAGAAGCAATCCACTCTACAGACAAAAAAGACATAGGTAAAAGAAATTTAAAACCTTACTTCCATAATATTGTTGCTAAAGGTAATCCATATACTAAAGTTGTTCATAAAGACACCAAGACACTGGAAGACCAGGTAACAACTGTAGATGTCGTTGAAACGTATGTTCCTATAATGAACAAAGACCAGTTTGTAGGCGCCTTCGAGATCTATTTTGATATCACTCAAAGGAACGCTGCCTTGAACGCTAAGGTGTTTAACTCGTCAATGGTCTCTTTTATTCTTATGTTCGTCTTTTTTATTGCCATCGTATTTCTTATTACAAGGACCGAAAAACATGCAGACACCGATATTAATCACCAATCGTCATCAAGTTATCAGTCAGCCTTTTACCTCCTGATGGTCATGATTATTTCCATTTTCATAGCAGAAGCAGTCATTATGTTTCTCATTACCAAACTGCCTCCCATGTCATCTATGACAATTGCTATTGCAGACTCAGCGCTACTGGTTATGGTTGTTTCACCCGTTTTATTTCACTTCCTCTTCAGGCCCCTGATTCTTCATATAGAAAGACGTAAACTTGCAGAGAAAGAGCTAATAAAAGCACATGACAAACTTGCTGTATCAAATAAGCAGTTAAAATTCGAAATTGACGAAAGAAAGAAAATCGAAGAGAGATTAAAGTCCATATCCATTACCGATGAGCTTACAAACCTTTATAACCGGAGAGGTTTTTTCACATTGCTTGAGCAGCAACTTAAAGTAGTTAAGCGTGAAAATAAACGGGTGTTTATTCTATATGCTGACATAGACAAATTTAAGCATATAAATGACAAACTGGGCCATGAAACCGGCGATGCCGTCTTGATTGATACTGCGCATATTTTCAAAGAAACCTTTCGTGATTCAGATATTATTTCAAGAATGGGAGGAGACGAGTTTGTAGTATTCCCTATAGGTAACAGCGAAGCGGATGTTAATATAATGATTGCCCGACTGCAAAATAATATTGATAAATATAATAATTGCAGAGATAACGCTTACAAGTTGTCTATCAGCCTTGGAACAGCATGCTATGACCCGGACAACCACGCACAATCGATTGAGACAGTTCTTGCCAAAGCCGACAAAAATATGTATATACAGAAAAAGAATAAGAACATGGTTTTAGGATAAGGTTCCTGAGTTCAGCATACAGCTTATAGCCCCAAGAACCAAATAACTCCCCATCTTACTGAGCCGAAGCTGCCTCTTCACCACTAAAAGCTTTTGCAAGAGCCTCACTAAGCCCTTCCCCTGAAAACCCCTTTGGAATCCTCTGTACGACAGTCCCCTCTTTATCGATAGCTATCAGCCCGGCTCCATAGGCTATCCCATACTGGGTAGAGATCATATTACGTTTATCATAGCCGACTGATGAATCAATATCGTGCTTTTCCATGAACTCCATGATCTTTTCCAGTTTGTCCTGAAAACCTATCCAGATGACCTTCAGGCCCTGGTCCTTATAGTCATCTTCAGCCCTCTTCACGAGAGGGATCTCCTCGTCACACCTCTTTCACCAACTGGCAAAATAATATAAGAGGACCGGCCTCCCCTTTAATTCAGCAAGGTGGATCTCTTCGCCTGTGAAGACATCCTCGAGTGTGAAATCAAAAGCAGGGAACGGTACTGCGGGACCTCTTGAGCAGGCTGCCGTTATCATGAAGACAGACAGTACAAGAACGATGGTATACAGTCTCTGCCGGAAATATTTCATTGGTCCTTCTTTGCCTTCGTTTCTTTAGCTTCACTGGAAAGTCCTGATATCCAGCCAATGAGACATCCAAGGAGTGCTCCCGAGACTTCATGGATGTACGCCATCGGCGTTGTAAGCTGCATCTCGCCAAAATAAATTACGGAAAACAATATTCCTCCTACAAATCCAAGTACTGTACCGATTATGATATGTTTCTTTACCATTCAATTCTCCTTTTCAAATCCAGACAGCTGCTTTTCGCTTAACCTGATATAAAAGACCCCTGAAGCACCGATTATAAAAGTAACAGCGCCTATAAGCTGCCAGATAACGCCGGGGTCATACACAAGCCCGATGATGGCTTTCATTTTTCTCTGCTGGGCAGACTTTGCAAAAAACCCGACTCCATTATGAAAGGCCGGCCGGCCGAGTTCAAGTACATGCTCACTGCCGTCTATGTTCAGAAATACACGCCACCTTCTCGAGTTCTCACCGGGGTTCTTAAAAAATTCCATATTATTGACCTTAAGATCAAAACCCTCGATCTTCTGAGGATCGGTCATGTTCATTGAGACATCCTTTTTATACCCCGATGCGGCACTCACAAAATAACCGAGCAGTACAAAGAGTATAGCAAAGTGCAGGACCTGCGGAGAGAGTACCCTGATGAAACTCTTCCATGAGGTCCTCTTTATTACTGCATCAACAGAGCAAACGATTGTATTAAGCCAGAGAAGCAGCATGAGACCAATCAGTATATATATCCAGAACACCTGACCAGCATGCTGACTGTTATCAGAGAGCCATTTTAAAAGAGGTATATCGTTGATCTCCGAAAACAGGGCAAGGTTCTGAGGGATAAGAAAGGAACCTGCTAAGAATACAACTATACTAATGCCTGTCAGCCACAGAGAGGTTTTTATGGATAGAAAGAATTTCAGCATAGTCTAAAATTGCGTCCATGGGCTGCCCAAAATAGGCATTACCCCGAGATATGAGAACATTAATATCGGAAAACCGGCAACACCCATAATGGATGAAGGCTTACCCCTCAGCGACTTTAGCAGCCTGCCATGGAGATAAAAGCTGTAGTAAAACCATACAATCGTTATCCAGAGCTCCTTTGCGGTCCAGAGCCAGTACACACCATAAGTCAGAAAGAACCAGACGCTGCCTCCTATCAATGAGAAAGAGAAGAGAATCCAGCCGAATAGAGTAAACCTGTACTGGACCGTCTCATATAGCACCGAACTCTCTTTAAGGTACAGGACTCCTGCAACGGAACTGGTTACAAAAAAAGAACACCCCGCAGTAAAAAAGCTTATATAAAGGTAGAACCATATTGAGTTCATATTAGGATCAACTGTGTCTATTATCTCCTGAAAGACAGCAAAAAACGAGAGCGCGACCACAAAAAGAGGAAGGACGTCCAGAAGCAGATTCAGATTTACTTTATTTCGAAAATAATAGTAACTTGATGCAACAAGCAGGGCCATTACTATAAGTATGTCATGCCTCGCTGTAACAGGAGGCCACCCTAAATGAACGGTCCTGTAGAGAATGTATCCCCCATGAACCAGCAATCCGAGAGCAAAATAAACCGGGCCTTTTTTCCCCCCGATCATCGAGAGCCCGTAAAGGGCAATGAAGGCCAGTATCACAAAGAAGTTCACCATTATCTTTCAGTTCCCCTGATCTCTCTGACTTTCTTTCTGATCTTTATCCATAAATGCGCACCAGCACTGACAAAGGCAAATGCAAGAATATGTTTCACTATCAATGCAGGAACCTGGCTCTTCCCCGCATAATGAGACCACTCAAACTCCGTATAAAAATAAGTCCTGGGTATACCGCCGAGTATTATCCATACAAGTGAGAACTTTGCGAGAAACGTTAAGCTGTCATACAACCTGAGGAAGTAATCCTTTACCTCAGGTTCATCACTGTCGCTGAACTTCTTATAAATGACCCAAAGGGCTATTCCGCTTGCAAGCAGAAGCGCTGTTGCGACATCGTGGAAGTAGTTGTTCATCATCAACATAACACCGCTTGTTTCACTCATTTGATCTCCCCTTTCATATTGTCTGAACGTGAGTATAGTCTCATCATACCGTAACGCATCAATCCAACGGGCATGGCGGGATAGGTCATCATCATACCGGCATGTTCATCTGAAGTAATGGGCAACAGCTCCATCATTCCACCATCTTTGAGCGGACCCTGCATGGCAATAGCATTAACGTACGCTGACAGTGCAATCATATCTTTATCCGGAATAGTATCACCATAAGATGCCATCGGCGTTCCGTCAAGTCCGGTTGATATTATAATGTATATGTCCTGTATTCCTGAACCGCCTTTAAAGGGTTCAGACGCAAAACCTCTTACTTTTACAGGAAGACCCCGGTCGTCCTTGAGTTCTTCCACCTTGGGGCCGTCCCCCTTCCCTTGCCAGCCGTGACACTCCCAACATTTGGCATGCTCATAAAGTTGTTTACCCCGGCCAACCAGATCTGCATTAATAGCAGGCAGCTCAGGGACAACTATTTGTGAATCAGGATCTTCTTCCTCAAATCTTTCAGAAAATGTTTTTATGAAATAAGTAACCGCCCATTTATCTTCACTGCTAAGCCCGAACCAGGGCAGCATACCCGTGCCCCTGATTCCTCGACTTATGGTTGTGTAAATATCTTCGTCTGTGGGCAAAGAACCTGTGGGCGTTGAGCGAAACTTGTAAACCCCTGCCGAAAGATCACGAGGTTTGAGCTGCATATCAACAGACCTGATACTCTTGCCGTCACCGTTGTCACCGTGGCATATGGAACAATGCTTCTCATAAATAGTCTTCCCTCTTTCAATAGTACTCACGTTTTCATGCGGTCGCGGTCCGGACAGGTCAACCACCACATCTTCACCTGCCAGCCACTTCATCAACTCACCCATCATCCCGCCGTTTATCTGGTAATAGCCATAAGCTGCCGGGAGAGTCATTAATACTATAATTATAAATAATATTCGTTTCATTTTTTTAAAAACAGGATTCGAGGGTTCAAGTGTAAAAAGTTATGCAACTTTTTTAGTGCCTTCATCCTTTCACTTGAATCCTTGACCCCTGGGCCCCTTGAACCCTTACATTACTATTTACTACAGCATACCCTTATCTCTTGCATATTGTTTGAATGCCCTCCCCTGCGGAAACTGGACCATCCAGGAAGTTATGTGGCTCATGGGAAAGCCTCTCCATGATATCTGCGATATTCTCTGTAATATTTTTGGAATACTGAAGAGGTCTGATCTCAACCTGATGATCGCTTCCTCCCTGTCACTGGGGCTCATGGTCGGATGCTCAAAAACAGCGCGGTTGCCGTCATAGCTGTCCCAGTCAAACCCCTCGATCAGGTGCGGCTTGTAGATATCGTAGAGCTCAGTGCCGGGGAATGGTGTTGTCATGACGGGATGAGCTGAAACCTTCAGTTCATCACAGAGCTTCAATATCCCGTCAAAGTCTTCTCTTGTGTCCTGTCTTCCACCGACCATAATAAACAGCATGACCTCTATACCGTGGTCTCTTAGTTTTTTAATAGCGTCCCTTCTATCTCTTCCCTGCTTTGTTACAGCTTTATACTCTTCAAGACTGGACATGTTATTGGA
>PIVU01000136.1 GCA_003354025.1 Nitrospirota bacterium | reverse complement strand
CAAAGCAATTGTTCTAAGCGAGGGGAAAGATGACTGATTCAGGAAACATTCTCATGTGCGGAGTCGGCGGACAGGGCATACTCCTTGCCAGTGAAATCACATCATCGGCTCTCATTAAAGCAGGATATGACGTAAAGAAGAGCGAAGTCCACGGCATGGCACAGCGGGGAGGCTCCGTTGTTGCACACCTGCGCTATGGTGAAAAAGTGTACTCGCCTCTTATAGAACCCGGCACTGCCGATGTTGAACTCGCCTTTGAAATCCTCGAATCGGTCCGTTATATGAATTACTTACATAAAAACAGCAAAGTAATTGTTAATACACAAAAAATATATCCTCCATCAGTGGCTACAGGTATTGAACAATATCCCGATGATATTCTGGATACCCTCAGGAAGAACAAACTGTCTGTGCTCCCTATCAACGCATTTGGAGTAGCACAGGAACTTGGTGAGCCTCGGGCAGTGAATATGGTAATAGTGGGATCACTGTCCTACTTCCTTCCCATAAAGGAAAGTATATTCCAGAAAGTCATCAAAGAACGGCTGCCTGAAAAGATTCAAAAGGTCAATCTGGAGGCTTTTTCAAAGGGAAGAGAATTAGCTGCAAATAAATAAGAATCATATACTGAAAATTGGTATAATCATATAATTTCACTCTTGTATAGTCTGTTAAGTTTTTAAGCATTCACCATAATCACTCAAATATAGTTGATAGATTAAAGCCGTAATATACCGCACTGCCCGGCATAGATGAGGAGGTCAACAGTATGATATGGAACAAGGAATTTGAAACCCTCTCCCGCGAATCCCTGGAAAAGGTCCAGCTCGAAAGACTGCAATCCGTTGTTGAAAGAGTGTATGGTGCTGTCCCTTATTACCGTCAGAAAATGGATGATGCCGGCGTCAAACCCTCGGACATCAATACTCTCTCTGATATTAACAAACTCCCCTACACTACAAAAGAAGACCTCAGGCTCAACTACCCATTCGGGCTTTTTACTGTTCCCATGGAAGAAGTGGTCAGGGTGCATGCATCTTCAGGAACAACGGGCAAGCCGACAGTCGTGGGATATACAAAAAAAGATATTGAGACATGGGCCGAATTAATGGCAAGAGCGCTCGCATGTGGTGGAGCTGACAAGGGAGATATGGTCCATAATGCCTACGGCTACGGCCTCTTCACTGGCGGCCTGGGAGCACATTACGGAGCTGAAAGACTGGGGGCCACCGTCATCCCTGTTTCAGGAGGCAACA
The DNA here is from genome assembly GCA_003354025.1 of Nitrospirota bacterium. Lineage (GTDB taxonomy): Bacteria > Nitrospirota > Thermodesulfovibrionia > UBA6902 > UBA6902 > Glo-13. The sequence continues at coordinate 8,086 of PIVU01000136.1, read as the reverse complement.
CAAAGAGACAGATCATGCTTATGCAGGACTTCGGGTCCACTGTACTCCTCTGCACTCCGTCCTATGCACTGAACCTGGCGGAGAACATAGCTGAAATGGGGATCGACCCTGCCAAACTGAAGCTCAAAGTCGGCATATTTGGTGCAGAGCCGTGGAGCGTAAACATGAAAGAAGAGATCGAGAAGAAATTGAACCTCGATGCCATCGACATCTATGGTCTGAGCGAAGTCATGGGCCCTGGTGTCTCATGCGAATGCATAGAAGGCAAGAACGGCCTGCATATATTTGAAGACCACTTTATCCCTGAAATAATAGACCCCGAGTCAGGGCAGCCAAAGTCTATCGGCGAAATGGGGGAACTGGTATTTACAACAATAACTAAAGAAGCCTTCCCGGTCATCCGCTACAGGACAAAAGATCTCACAAAATTAAGCGATGAACCATGCGCATGCGGCAGGACATTTCACAGAATGCAGAGGGTCACCGGAAGGACCGACGATATGCTTATTATCAGGGGAGTTAATGTATTCCCTTCACAAATAGAACATGTTCTCATGAGCGTAGAGGGAGTCGAGCCTCATTATCAATTACTGGTAGACCGCAAAGGCGCACTGGACACCCTTGAAGCTCAGGTGGAAGTAAGCGAAGATATATTCTCCGATGAAATCAAAGTACTGGAGCAGCTTTCTAAAAATATAGAAAAGGAGATAAAAGATCTCCTCGGCATCACCTGTAAAATAAAACTCGTTGAGCCCAAGACCATTCAAAGAAGCGAAGGCAAGGCACAGCGGGTAATTGATAATAGAAAACTATAAAGCTTACCGCTTAAAAGGAGTGGATATGAAAGTCGAACAGATATCAATATTCCTTGAAAACAAATCAGGCAGATTGGCCGATGTTACCGAAGTGCTTGCCAAAGCAGACATTAACATCAGGGCGCTTTCTCTGGCTGACACCACGGACTTCGGCATACTCCGGCTCATTGTTAACGATACGGAGAAGGCCAAGAGGGTCCTCAAAGAAAACGAATTCACTGTAGGCAAGACCGAGGTCATTGCTATTGAGGTAACTGATAAACCGGGCGGACTTGCTCAAATACTCAGCATTATTCACAAGGAAGGCCTTAATGTGGAATACATGTATGCGTTTCTTGAGAAACATGAGAAAAAGGCCATTATCATTTTCCGTTTTGACGATCTTGAAAAAGCAATTGAGATATTAAAGAATGCCGGGATTGGCATATTAAAGGGAGAGCATGTTTACTCCATCTAAACACTTAACTTCAAGGAGGTCGATGTGAAATTAGCAAAGTTGTTTGTCATAGTATTAACGTTCATATTCGCAGTAACTTTATCACCGGTAATGGCCGCTGATACTATCAAAATAGGTGCAATACTCGCCGTCACAGGCGGGGCTTCATTCCTTGGAGCGCCTGAAGCAAAAACGATTCAAATGCTTGCTGACGAGGTCAACGCAAAGGGCGGAATCAACGGCAAGAAAATAGAGTTGATCATCAAAGACTCGGCTGCAAGCCCTGAAAAGGCAATTTCATTTGCCAAACAGCTTCTTGAGGAAGATAAAGTCATTGCTATTATCGGACCCTCCACAAGCGGCGAAACAATGAAAATCAAGGGAATCATGGAAGAGGCAAAGACTACTCTCCTTTCCTGCGGCGCAGCAGAGGTTATCGTAAATCCTGTAGCTAAATACGTATTCAAGACCCCGCAGAAAGACAGCTTTGCAGTAAAGAAAATCTATATGCAGATGAAGAAGATGGGCATTACCAAAATCGGCGTTGTTGTAGGAAACACCGGTTTCGGTAAAGCAGGAAAAGCCCAACTCGAAAAGATCGCACCCGAGTTCGGAATCGACGTCCTCATAGCAGAAGTATATGACAAAAAAGCTACTGACCTTACCGCAGTTGTAACAAAAGTAAAAGCAAAGAATGTTCAGGCCGTAGTCAACTGGTCAATCGTACCTGCCCAGGCTATCGTTCCTAAAAACATGAAGCAGATCGGATTCAATGTCCCGCTGTTCCAGAGCCACGGCTTTGGAAACATTAAATATGTTGAAGCAGCAGGCGAAGCAGCCGAGGGCATAATCTTCCCGGCAGGACGTCTTCTTGTTTCTGATGTATTACCGGCAGGCAACGCTCAGAAATCCGTTCTCATTAAGTACAAAAATGATTACGAATCAAAATACAATGAACCAGCAAGCACATTCGGCGGCCATGCTTATGACGCATTCATGATCCTTGTTAAGGCACTGGAAAAATCCGGAAATGACAAAGATAAATTAAGAGACGCCATCGAGAATATGAAGGGTTTCGTAGGGACCGGCGGAGTATTCAACTTCTCAGCAGCAGACCACAACGGACTGGACATGAGTGCCTTTGAGATGCTCACTGTTAAGAACGGCAAGTTTGCGCTTTTGAAAGAATAGTAATTTAGCAAATATTAGCTTATTCGCAAGCGGGCAGTGTTCAACTCAGGTTGGATGCTGCCTGTTTTTATTAAAAAAGGGTTCGAGGATTCAAGGGTTCTTCGCCTCAGGCGAATCCGCCGGGGCGGAAAGGGTTCAAGGGTAACAAAGAATAACCTCCTCTAACAAGGAGAGACACAGAGGGGTAGTGGTAAATATTATCCCCTTCTATCCTTTAATCTTTTAATCCTTTACCCTAGAATCCTCGAACCCTCGAACCCTTGAACCCTATCTTTTATCTGTTCCCTCGAATTATTCTCCCCAAATCCGATATTATATAGGGTTTACATATATCAGCAAAGATGATCATTTAACTCTAACTCATGAATATTGAACTATTTTCACAATATCTGGTAGCCGGCCTTACCTATGGAATTATCTACTCCATAGTCGCCATCGGATTTAATATTATCTACAATACGACGGGTATAATTAATTTCGCCCAGGGCGAATTCGTTATGATCGGCGGAATGACCGCAGTAACTCTTTACAACTTCATGCCCATGCCTCTGGCAATTGCCGCCGCTGTAATCATTACCATGATAATCGGGGCATTGATCGAAATCGTATTTATCCGATGGCTCGTAAGTCCCTCTGTCCTGAGGATGATCATCATTACAATAGGCATATCGATTATCACCAGGGAAATCGCCCTGCATGTATGGGATGAAAAGGTCCGCGCCCTGCCCTACTTTACCGGTACGGCCGTTACATCCATATCAATAGGCGGAGTGCATATTTCTCCCCAGGTGATCTGGGTAGTCGGCATCTGTACTCTGGTTGTTCTCGTCCTTAACTTCTTTTTTTCATATACCCTTCTCGGCAAGCAGATGAGAGCATGCTCTTCAAACAGGAATGCAGCGAGGTTGTGCGGGATAAGCGCAAAAAATATGGTCACCCTTTCATTTGTTCTAAGCGCCGGCATCGGGGCCCTGGCCGGCTGCATAGTGTCTCCCATTACATACGTTCAGTATGACAGCGGGACAGGCCTTGCTATCAAGGGATTTACAGTTGCCGTGCTCGGTGGACTTGGCAACAGCATGGCTGCCGTTGCAGCAGGCATCATCCTCGGAGTTCTTGAATCTTTCAGCATATGGATAATGCCCACGGCATTTAAAGACGCCATCTCCATATCAATATTACTGCTGATACTTTTTGTAAGACCGGGAGGTATTTTCGGCAACAAGGAAGCCTTAAGTCTCAAGGAATTTTAAATGAAAAAAACAAGACATTTACAAATTCTGATTTTGATAGTAACAGTTATATCCATTCAGCTGCTTACTCAGGCAACCGACACAAGTTATTATCTGACCCAGCTTACAATGTCCGCTTACTATTCTCTTGTTATTATAGGCCTCAGTCTTGTAATGGGATATGCAGGACAGATTTCAATAGGCCATGCCGGATTCTTTGCAATCGGCGGATATATGTCCGCTCTGCTGACAACCCATAATCTATTACCCTATAAAGACAGCACCTTTGTATTAATACTATCTAAAGCAGGACTACTGGTAAGCCGCCAGGACCTCTATGGAACAGATCTGCTCACAGTTCATCCCTGGGTTTCATGTATATTAGCCATCGTAATCACCATTGTCATAGCCTACGTAATAGGCGGGCCTGTTTTGAAACTGAAAGGTCATTACCTTGCGATGGCAACACTGGGGTTCGGCATAATTATTTTCAGAATAGTCCTGGGCTCCTCAATTTTCGGGGAAGCCGACGGTCTTTCCGATGTCCCTGCATTTGCACTGCTGCCGGGAATTGAAGTCAGCGGTAAAATGCCCGTGCGTGTACTTAATTATTATATTGCCTGGACCATGGTAGTTACAGGTATGGTACTCCTTTCCAACCTGGTCAACTCAAGAATCGGCAGGGCTTTAAGATCAATTCATGGAAGCGAAGACGCTGCAAACGCAATGGGAGTAAATATTTCGAAATACAAACTTCATACATTTGTTCTCAGCGCAGTATTTGCGGCAGTGGCCGGTGTCATGCTGACACATTACAACGGCGGCATAGGACCTTCCGAAGCATCGGTAATGAAATCAGTGAGGTATGTTGCCATCGTTGCAATCGGCGGAATGGCGAATTTATGGGGAGCGCTTATCATGGGAGTACTGCTGAACTTCCTCTCTCTGCGCGGATATTTCGGCTCAATGGACGATGCCATATTCGGCGGGATACTAATCATTATCATGCTCTTTGCTCCTAATGGCCTTCTCAGACTTGAAATTTTGGGCCGCCTGAAAAAAGCTAAACCGAAAACAGGTACGGAGCAGGCATAAATGGAATTTCTTAAAGTCAATAATTTATGCCGGAGCTTTGGAGGACTGAAAGCAGTCAATGACGTCAGTTTCACATTAAAAGAAAATACTATCAAAGCCATTATAGGGCCTAACGGTGCAGGCAAGACCACACTCTTCAATCTCATTTCAGGATTTACCCCTCTAAACCAGGGGGAGGTCTTTTTTAACGATAATCCGATTCACGGCCTTCAGCCGTACCAGATAGCGGCAAACGGTATATCCCGTACATTTCAGAACCTGAAACTCTTTCCGGGCATGACCGTACTGGAAAATGTAATGATCGGCAGACACACTCACAGCAAGTCAGAATTCCTATCAGGCATGTTGAATCTTCCATGGACATGGGCGGAAGAAAAGAAGATCAAAAAAGATTCTCTTGAGATAATGGACTATCTCGGAATAGCCGACCATGCCGGCACTGACGCAACAAGCCTCGCCTACGGTCAGCAGCGCATTGTCGAGCTTGCCCGCGCAATGGCATGTGAGCCTAAGCTTCTCCTTCTTGACGAGCCTGCGGCAGGACTTAATATGCGTGAAACCGCTGACATGGCCAAGTTAATTACCAGGATACGGGACAGGGGAATAACGGTCCTGCTTGTTGAACACGATATGTCTTTAGTTATGAATATATCAGATGAGATTCTCGTTTTATGCTATGGTGAAAAGATCGCAGACGATGCCCCTCTGGCAGTCCAGCAAAACGATGAAGTTATCCGTGTGTACCTTGGAGAAGACGATGCTTAAGATTAAAAATCTCGAAACTTCATATGGGAAACTCAAGGTACTGCGAAGAATATCAATGCATGTCAGTCCAGGTGAAATTGTAACTATTATCGGAGCAAATGGCGCCGGAAAGACCACACTTCTGAATACTATATCAGGACTGGTTCCGGCAGCATCGGGTGAAATTCAGTTCAGCAAAGAGAACATCTTTAATTTGTCCACCGAAAAAATCGTATTCATGGGATGCTCGCTTGTCCCTGAAGGCAGGCAGGTATTCGCGGCAATGAGCGTAAAAGAAAACCTGCTTCTCGGGGGATATGTACTGCATAAAAGAAAACAGAAAAAAATATTAGATCAGGAAATGGAAAAAGTATTTGAACTTTTCCCAATATTAAAAGAGAGAGAAAAGCAGTTTGCAGGCACACTTTCCGGAGGAGAACAGCAGATGCTGGCAATCGGCAGGTCGCTGATGGCGAAACCGAAAATGATAATGATGGACGAACCGTCTATGGGGCTTGCGCCGTTAATAGTTAAAGACATTTTTCGGGTAGTCCGGGGACTTCGAGACGCAGGGAATACAGTGCTTCTCGTTGAGCAGAACGCAAAGGCAGCTCTCGGTATCGCTGACCGCGGTTACGTACTCGAAACCGGAAGAATCATAGTGCAGGGCCCATCTGAAGACTTGCTTGCGAACAAGGATGTTCAGAGGGCGTATCTTGGTAGAGAGGTGGAGTGAAGGAAAGGGTTCGAGGATTCAAGGGTCCAAGGGGTCGAGGGTAAAGAATTTAAGGATTAAGGCCAAGGAAGGATTCAAGGGGTCAAGGGGAACAGATTAAAGGATTAAAAGCTAGGGGGACAGGGGAATGCTGAAGAGCTTTAAGGAGTTAAAAGTTTGGCAGAAGTCTTATAAGGTATGTTTGGATATTTATAAAACTACAAAAGGGTTTCCGAGGGAAGAGCTATATGGGCTCAGCTCACAGGTAAGAAGAGCTGCTGTATCTGTACCGAGCAATATAGCAGAAGGATATGGAAGAAAAACAACACCTGATTATATCCGGTGTTTATATATAGCATATGGTTCAAACTGTGAACTTGAAACTCAACTATTATTATCAGGAGATTTAAATTACATAAAACCAGATAAACTAAGAAATCTGAAAGGCAGTATAGGCGAAGTCGAAAGAATGCTCAAGGCTCTCATAAAGTCGTTAAACCCTTGACCCCTCGAATCCTCGAACCCTAGAACCCTTTTTTTAAATATCAGGAGACTTAAATTACATAAAACCAGATAAACTAAGAAATCTGAAAGGCAGTATAGGCGAGGTCGAAAGAATGCTCAAGGCACTAATAAAGTCGTTAACCCCTTGAACCCTTTCCGCCCAGGCGGATTCGCCTGAGGCGAAGAATCCTCGAACCCTAGAACCCTTCTTTACAAATTCGGAGGAAACTATGTATTGGGAAGAAGAAAAAGAGTGTATGGACAGAGAAGAGCTGGAGCAGCTGCAGCTTGAAAGGCTTGAGTCAACACTGACCAGGGTCCAGATGAATGTTCCCTTTTACAGAAAGAGTTTTGATGAAGCAGGAATAGATACGGACAATATATCCTCCTTTGAAGACTTAAGGAAGCTTCCCTTTACAACAAAAGATGATTTAAGGAACAACTATCCATACGGCCTTTTTGCAGTCCCTCTGAGAGAGGTAGTCAGGATCCATGCATCATCAGGAACCACCGGATCATCTACTGTTGTCGGTTATACACATAATGACATAAAAACATGGTCGAGCCTCACTGCCAGGGTATTAACATCAGGAGGAGTTACCAAGGATGATGTAATACAGATCGCATTCGGCTACGGCCTGTTCACAGGAGGGTTCGGACTGCACTACGGAGCGGAAACACTTGGCGCTTCAGTTATTCCCATTTCAAGCGGCAATACAAAGCGCCAGATAAAAATAATGCAGGACTTTAAAACAACAGCACTGATTTGTACTCCTTCCTACGCATTGCTGATAGCCGATACTATTTATGATCAGGGTATTAATATTAACACTCTGTCCTTGAAGTACGGGTTATTCGGTGCAGAGCCCTGGTCAGAAGAAATGCGCAAGGAAATTCAAAACAAGCTGAAAATAACCGCTACCGACAATTACGGGCTGAGCGAGGTAATGGGCCCCGGTGTCTCCGGCGAGTGCCAGGAGCAAAATGGTCTGCATATTAACGAAGACCATTTTCTCGTAGAAGTCATAAATCCCGAAACACTAGAACCTGTACAGGATGGTGAGATAGGCGAACTTGTGATCACTACACTTACCAAGGAAGCCTTTCCTGTTATCCGCTACAGGACCCGCGACCTTACGAGGGTCATCCCCGGAGAATGCCCATGCGGAAGAACATTCAAAAGAATAGAGAAAATCATGGGACGCACCGACGACATGCTTATCATCAAAGGGGTGAATGTATTCCCTTCACAGATTGAGTCGGTCCTGTTTGATGTTGAAGGGACTGAGCCGCATTACCAGATTGTCCTTGAAAGAGAGGACAATCTCGACAATATGACTGTCCTTGTTGAAGC
>PIVU01000135.1 GCA_003354025.1 Nitrospirota bacterium | reverse complement strand
ATTCAAGGGAATCGGGATAAGGGGCTAATATGGCTGAGGTAAACCAATATCATAATAAGGGTGGTTTTAAACAAACCCTTCAAGAAACCAGCTCTGCCTATTTACACTCTTCTACTACTTCCAGTGGAAAATTCATTTTCGACAGCAATGGAATAATCATTGATATCGGTTCCCAGGGGGCAGAACTGGTAGGTTGTCACGAGGAGAATCTTCTCGGACATCCCCTGGGAGAATTCATTGAGGGGAACGACAAGGACACATTCTACACACACTATCGGAAGGTCTTTGACACGGGGGTGCCCCAGACCTGCTCTGTTAAAATGATGCATAGGCTGGGCATGTCATTTCATGTAAAGCTGGAAAGCACGCCTGTCACAGATTCAACGGGGAACCAGTTGTGCAGGACTCAGGTGACTGACATATCAGGACGCAAGCGTATAGCAGAGGAAATGCTCGAAAAGGAAATAGAGTTTAAAAAGGCGCAAAGAATCGCCGGACTTGGAAGTTTCCGGGTTAATTTCAAGACAGGAGTCCAGGACTGGTCTGACCAGTTGTTCAGTCTCCTGGGTGTAGAAGTGGGGGAAGTCTCCACCACTTATGTGTCATATATGGAGTTTGTTCATCCCGATGACAGGGACCGGATGAATTATGAAAGCCGGGAAACCCTTAATGGCCACCAGAACCTTGATATTGAGTACAGGATTATCAGGAAAGACGGAGAAACAAGGCATTTTCATACCCAGGCCGAACTTGACTTTGATACGGACGGGTCTCCGCTATGGATTTATGGTTTTTCACAGGACATTACCGAGCGAAAACAGGCCGAGGTAGATATAAAACATAAAAATAACGAGTTGATGACCTTTATAAATAGTATTACCGATTTAGCTTGGTTTAAGGATATAAATTCCAATTTTGTAGTAGTCAATAAAGCCTTTGGCAATGCAGTTGGGATGAATCCTGAGTATCTGGCTAATAATACATGCGAGATATGTTTTGGCAAAGAAGCGGCAGAGCAATTCAAGAAAGATGATGCAAAGGTTCTTGAAAGCAGAAAACAGATAGTTTTTGAAGAGAGTATTGTGGATTGCGATGGGAATAAGATTTGGCTTGAAACAATAAAAACACCCATATTTGATGAGTCCGGTGAAGCTAGCGGTACGATAGGAGTGGCCCGGAACATTAATGATCGTAAAAAGTTTGAAGATGATATTAATAAATTCAAATTTTTCAGTGATAATTCTAATGATGCTCATTTCCTGATCGGCAAAGACGCAAAATTTCAATACGCTAACAAAACTGCCTGCAGAATGTTTGGCTATTCAGAGGATGAATTTTTAACACTGAGTGTTCCCGATGTTGATGATGTATACGATGTCTCTAAGTGCCGAGAATTGTTTGATTTAATACAGCTGGAGCCTGTTCCTCCTTTTGAAACTATTAACAGGAGAAAGGACGGAACAGTATTCCCCTCGGAAATAACAGTGACAGGATATCATATTGAGGGAATTAACTATACGTTTGCGGCGTTGCGTGATACAACAGAGCGCAAGAAAGATTTGGAAAAAGCCTTTCGCGTAAATCAGCTTGCAGCGATCGGAGAGTTGGCTGCAGGGGTAGCACATGAAGTCAATAATCCGATAAACGGCATCATCAACTATGCTCAGATACTGGAGAACAGAAGTGAGCCGCTCAGCCGGGAGTGGGACATCTGCAATCGGATTATAAAAGAGGGAGACCGGATCGCATACATCGTAAGCAGCCTTCTTTCATTTGCCAGGGAAAGTAGTGAGGAAAAGACCTCTACGAATATATGCGATATAATCACCAGCACTTTGGATTTGATCAATACTCCACTGAGAAAGGACAATATCAGGGTTGATGTAAGAATGTCGTCTCATGCAATCATAGTTTCCGGTAAGCCGGAGCAGATCAGGCAGGTGTTCCTGAATATTATCAGCAATGCACGCTATGCATTGAATCATAAATATCCCTCTGGCAATGACAATAAAATCCTGGCAATCAACTGTGAAGAAAGAAGTGATAACGGCTGCTCAATTATCCAGATTGTTTTTCATGACATGGGAACTGGAATTCCTGAAGGAATTCTGAATAAAGTAGTGAATCCTTTCTTTACATCGAAGCCCGGCCAGGAGGGCACGGGCTTAGGATTGAGTATAAGTCAAAGCATTGTCAGCGAACATGGAGGAGCGTTAAGTATTCAAAGTGTGGAAGGTGAGTTTACTAAAGTAATTGTTGAGCTGCCGGTTGAAGTTAACTAGCTGAGTATTGATTTGTAAATGTGCAATTCTTAAGTATCTTCGCTCAGTTCTTTCAGTTCTCTCATAATTTCAACCTGTCGTTGAGAAATATACTGTGCCAGCTTGGAACTGAGTCCCGCATTTGCCTCCCAGTGGATTACAACCCTGTGAGCATCAGCATCACCACCGGTGTTTTTATGTACTATACTTATTGTACCTTTGGTCTTTATTGATATTGGCTCTTTATCATAAAGTGACGGCAGCTTTGCGGAAAAATTAATTGTTGTTCCGGAAGCCAATGTTTCAGTGTCTACGTTCCTGACGTAAATTGCAGTTGCCATCTCTGAAATATCCAGGATCCTTCCCAATAATGCATTTTCATTTATAAATATTTTCGCCTTTATAATACCTTTAGGTTCTACTCTTATATTGGCTCTACGTTCCACCGGGTGGTCAAGCTTCTCAAAATTTGAAAACGTTGCTATTCGGTCTTTTATATCAACATGCGTGGCGTAGCCCCTGAAAACTCCCAGGTGCAGTGAGCTTTTTATATGGGCCATATTCATAGCTGAAAGGGCAACTGCCTCGTATGGATGAATATTAAATGTAACAGAGTTGTCGTCTACTTGACGTACGGTTGCATTAAGTTCAACAGGAATGGACCTGTAATATGTATGGATTTTAAGCTCGTTTTCTTCGTCATCATCTTTATCATTATCAGGCAGGTCCAGGTATTTGCCAAATATGCTAACAATTCCTCTGTGTTCCTGAGAGGTTAGATCAATATTGCTCTTATGTATTGCCGGCCGCTTGCTTTCTTCGAAATAAACATCTGTAAGCAATTCAGAGAGCTCATTGATGCGGCCCAGGAATATTTCAAGGTGGTTTAACTCACCATTCTGTTTGACCAGACAGTCAATAATGTCTTTGGCCATAATAAGCCATGTCCGAGACAATATTATATAAGCTTTATTGGTGCTCTTAATAATTTTTTGAAAGGCTGCTTGAATCTCCTGGTTATGACCGTTGCCATGGGATGAAAGGAATAATATTTCAAACAACTCAGTTCCAACAAGCAGAAGCTTCTTCTCCGGCAGTGTACCTGATACGGCCTCTTTGCAGCAGGTTACGAAGTTCTGTGCAAAGGTGTCAGAGTAATCCTCCATGATTGACCAGCATACAAAATTTGACGATCCAATATTATTCATTATGTACCTATATATTATTCGGGAATTTGACTGAAACGCTTTAGTGCGGCCGGATTAATAAAAAACCCGACATGTGCTCCTAGACATCCTGAGAGAATGTAGCGGGAAAAGGTATTTTACTGAAGGTGTTTCTGCGGCATTGAAAAAAGATGATTTGATAGACAAATATCCTTATAAACCGACCCTTCTTTGAAGCGCCCTGGGAAGCTGATAACTCGTTGAATTAATTGAGTTATGTGTGTAAATAAGCAATCGTTATATACTAATTTAAATTTTTATATTGACTCTGATATAGAGTCTTCCATATCATATCAAGGCATTAATCCTTCTTATTGAATTTATTAATTTTTTTTTATATCGGGTTTGGAAACAGGATTTCTATCTGCACTTGACTGTATGGTCGTTCGCGGATGAATATGCAGCATTATCTTTTATATAAAAGGAGAAGCACATGAGACTAGTTTTATTAGGCGCACCTGGAGCCGGTAAAGGAACTCAGGCCAAGATGCTTATTGATAAGTATGGCATTCCTCAGATTTCTACTGGTGATATCCTCAGAAAAGCCGTTGCAGACGGCACTCCCCTCGGAAAAGAAGCAAAAGTTATTATGGACAAAGGTGAACTTGTTACTGACGAAATTGTTATTGGGCTCGTAAAAGAGAGACTTGGTCAGGATGACTGTAAAAAAGGTTATATTCTCGATGGTTTCCCAAGGACAACCCCTCAGGCAGAGGCACTTGATGCTGAGCTGGCCGCTATTAATACTCCATTAACAGATGCGCTAAGCGTTGATGTTCCTATGGACGACCTTATGAAGAGACTGACCGGTAGAAGAACTTGCAAGAGCTGTCAGCAGATGTACAATGTTCACTTTTCGGCACCTGCTAAAGACGGTGTTTGTGACAAATGCAGTGGCGAGCTTATGCAGAGAGGTGATGACACGGAAGATACAATTAAGAACAGGCTTGATGTATATGAGAAATCAACTGCTCCGCTTATTGATTATTACAATGGTAAGGGTATTCTCAAGTCTGTAGAAGGAACAGGAAATATAGACGATATTTTCAATAAAGTCTGTTCAATTCTTGGTTAAAATTCAATAAGTTACATAAATACAATTTAAGGAGGAACAAATGGCAATAATTAAACCACACGGTTCAGATGAACTAAATCCACTATTTGTATATGACACGGCTGAGAATGAAGCCTTGCAGAAAGAGGCTTCAGGTCTGACATCAATTCTTGTAAGCTCAGCTACTGCAGCTAATGCAGTTATGATGGGTGCAGGATACTTCAACCCGTTAACAGGCTACATGAATAAAGCCGATGCTCTGTCTGTTGCTAATAATATGAAGACAACATCAGGGCTGTTCTGGCCAACACCTGTACTGAATCTGGTTGAAAATGCAGGTTCAGTCAAGGCAGGTGACCGTATTGCACTTAAAGATCCAAACGTAGAAGGTAATCCTGTACTGGCTGTTATGGATGTAGAAGCGGTTGAAGAATTCAGCGATGAAGACATGGCGCTGATTTCTGAAAAAGTTTATGCTCCAAGCCCCGACGAAGCTCACCCTGGTGTTGACGCATTCAATGCTCAAGGTAAAGTTATTCTGTCCGGTCCGATCAAAGTATTGAATTTTTCTTACTTTCAGGATGAATTCCCTGACACTTTCCGTACTGCAGTTGAAATTCGTAACGAAATTGCTGAGCACGGCTGGAAGAAAGTTGTTGCTTTCCAGACTCGTAACCCGATGCATCTGGCCCACGAAGAACTTTGCCACATGGCAATGGACCGTTTAGGCTGTGATGGTCTGGTTATTCACATGCTGCTTGGTAAACTGAAACCAGGCGATATCCCTGCACCTGTTCGTGATGCTGCCATCCGTAAAATGGTTGAGCTTTATTTCCCGAAAAACAGTGCAATGGTAACTGGTTACGGTTTTGATATGCTCTATGCCGGTCCTCGTGAAGGCGTACTGCACGCTGTATTCCGTCAGAACATGGGTGCAACTCACTTTATCGTTGGGCGTGACCATGCTGGTGTTGGTGATCACTACGGTGCATTCGATGCTCAGACTATCTTTGATAATGAGGTTCCTGCCGGTGCTCTTGATATTGAAATTTTCAAAGCTGACCACACTGCATACTCCAAGAAGCTGGGCAAGGTTATGATGATGTGTGAAGCAGAAAATCATACAAAAGATGACTTTGTTCTGCTTTCAGGTACAAAAGTTCGTGAAATGTTAGGTAGAGGTGAAGCACCACCTAAAGAGTTCTCACGTCCTGAAGTGGCTGATATTCTGATTAGTTATTATCGGAGTATTGCAAAATAAAGTGCTGTCTCAGCGATGAGGCACTTTATATGTCGTGATTTGGTTATAAGTTTTTTTTAGTAGATTTTTTGAAATAAATATGGCTTAATTTAAGCCTTGAAACCACAGTAAAAATTTGAAAGGAGGAAGTAAAAAATGCCAAGTTTTGTAATCGCAGAAAAATGTGACGGCTGCAAGGCACAGGATAAGACTGCATGTCAGTATATCTGTCCTAATGACCTCATGGCTCTCGACAGAGACCTCATGAAGGCTTTCAATCAGGAACCAGAGCAGTGCTGGGAGTGCTACAACTGTGTAAAGATTTGCCCTCAGCAGGCAATCGAAGTAAGGGGTTATGCTGACTTTGTTCCATTGGGAGGAGCTGTTATTCCACTCAGAGGAACTGACTCCATTATGTGGACAGTCAAGTTCAGAAATGGAGTTCTGAAGAGGTTTAAGTTCCCGATCAGGACCACAGCTGAAGACTCAATTGATTGCTATGGCGGAAAGCCGGAAGCAGACATGTCAAAATTAAAAGAGCCTGGGTTCTTTAATGGCCCTTGCCGCTCAGAATAAAGGAGGAGGAATACGATGGAAAAAGAAACATGTACTTTTTCATACTGTGAAAAGCCTGAAATTGTTGAGCATGAGACTGATTTGCTCCTCATCGGCGGCGGCATGGCATGCTGTGGATCCGCTTATGAAGGCACCAAATGGGCAAAAGCTAACAAATTAAGGATCACAATGATTGACAAGGCTGCAGCAGATAGAAGCGGCGCGGTCGCAATGGGTCTGTCAGCTATTAATACATATGTTGGTGAGAATAAATGTGAAGACTATGTTAGATATGTAAGGGCTGACCTTATGGGTATCACAAGGGAAGACCTTGTATATGACCTCGGCAGACACGTTGACGATAGTGTTCAGTTGTTTGAAGAGTGGGGCCTCCCAATCTGGAAAAAAGGTGATGACGGCTTTTCAATGGACGGACACCAGGCAAGAGATGCTGGTAAGGCTACTCTTAGAGAAGGCGGAACTCCTGTAAGATCAGGTAAATGGCAGATCATGATCAACGGTGAGTCTTACAAGGCAATCGTTGCAGAAGCTGCTAAAAAAGCTCTTGAGGAAAACAGAGCTGATACAGGCGTTGAACAGAACCTCTTTGAAAGAGTTTTTATTGTTAGACTTTTCAAAGATGCAAACGATCCTAAAAGGGTTGCAGCAGCGGTTGGACTCAGCGTTAGAGAGAACAAAATGTACATCTTCAAGGCCAAAGGAATAGTCCTGGCAGCTGGTGGAGCGGTTAACTGCTTCAGGCCAAGGTCTGTCGCCGAAGGTCAGGGACGTGCATGGTATCCAGTATGGAACTCCGGTTCCGGTTATGCCCTCGGCATGCAGGCTGGTGCTGAACTGACACTTATGGAAAACAGAATGGTTCCTGCAAGGTTCAAAGACGGTTACGGACCTGTTGGCGCATGGTTCCTCTTCTTCAAGTGTAAAGCTACTAACAGCCTTGGTGAAGACTACTGTGCAGACGAAGGATATCTTAAAGATGCAAGGGAAAAATATGGTAAGTATGTCGACAAACTCGGCACAACTATCAGAAACCACCTGATGCTGAATGCCATGAAAGAAGGTAAAGGTCCTATCATGATGAGGACTGATGAAGCAATGCAGAAAATAAACAAGAACTTCATCGAACAGCTCGGTGAAAAAGAAGGTAAGAAGAAAGTCAAACACCTCGAAGCAGAGGCATGGGAAGACTTTCTCGACATGTGTATCGGCCAGGCAGGACTCTGGGCTGGTAAGAGCGTTGATCCGGCTGCAGAGCATTCCGAGATCATGCCTACAGAGCCATACCTCCTCGGTTCACACGCAGGTTGCGCAGGATTCTGGTGCTCAGGTCCAAGCGATATCCCTGGCACACCGGACCACTACCACTGGGGTTACAACAGAATGTCAACAGTACCAGGCCTCTTTATGGCCGGTGACATCTGTGGCGCTTCAGGTCACAAGTTTTCCTCAGGCTCACATGCTGAAGGCAGGATCGCGGCAAAGGCTTGCATAGCTTTTATCCTCGACAATCCTGACTATGCACCTGTAGCCAGGAAGACAGCTGATGAGATGGCAGCAGAGCTTTACATGCCTTTCGAGATCTATGAGCAGCACAAAACCTACTCAACAGATCCGGCAGTCAATCCTAATTACATTAAGCCGGACATGCTCCAGGCAAGACTGCAGAAGATCGGTGATGAGTACTTCGCAGGTATTTCAACATACTACATGACATCAGAGACAATGCTTGCAGAAGGTCTGAAACAGCTTACGCTGCTCAAGGAAGACTCAGCAAAGATGGGCGCTTCCAATCTTCACGAGCTCATGAGATGTTGGGAGAACTATCACAGAATACTCTCACTTGAAGCACATGCTCGTCACATTCGTTACAGAGAAGAGACAAGGTACCCTGGCTACTACTACAGAGGTGACTTCAACTTCATTGATGACGATAAGTGGAAAGTATTCACAAACTCCGTGTACGACATGGAAACAGGCGAATTCACCATGTCCACAAAAGAGCTTAAGCACATTTGGCCTGAGTAATCAGGTAGACAGCAATTAACTTTCTCCGGGCGCCGGAAACGGCGTCCGGGGAGTTATTTAAGTTATTAAGGCAGTAGGTATCAAATAGTTCTTCCGAATAAATTGTAAGGCAATCGCTATTTGTAGCAAGGTAAATCCCGTTCAGCTTGATAGCTTAATTAACTCTGTCAATAATGGAGGCATAGTATGTCAGAACAAGAAACAAATGTATTGGTAGTAGGAGGCGGAATCAGCGGATTAACAACTGCTGTTGAGGCTGCAGAGGCCGGCTACAGTGCGGTTATCGTGGAAAAAGATCCGTTCCTCGGCGGAAGAGTCGCCAGGATGAATAAGTATTTCCCGAAACTCTGCCCCCCCGCATGTGGTCTGGAGATTAACTTCAGAAGAGTAAAAAATAGTGAGAATGTTTCATTCTACACAACAGCTGAGATTGATAACATTGCGGGAAGCCCCGGCAACTATGAAGTATCAGTTAAAGTCAGTCCTCGCTATGTAAATGAGAAATGCACAGGATGCGGCGAATGTGGAAAAGCATGTCCCGTTGAAGTCCCGAATGCATTTAATCTTGGCATGGACAATAGAAAGGCAGCATATATTCCTTATATGCAGGCATTCCCCATGCAGTATGTTATCGACAAGGCAGCCTGCACAGGAGACTGCGGTACAAAGTGCAAGGATGCATGCAAATATGACGCAATTGACTTGGACATGCAGCCTGAAATTATCAAGATAAAAGCCGGATCAGTTGTTCTTGCAACTGGCTGGAAACCATATGATGCTTCAAAAATGGACAATCTAGGATTTGGCACAAGCAAGAACATCGTAGCAAACGTCCACATGGAAAGAATGGCTGCGGAGAGCGGCCCCACAGGTGGCAAGATTTTGAGGCCCTCCGATGGTAAAGAGCCAAAGAAGGTGGCCTTTGTCCAGTGCGCCGGTTCCCGTGATGAGAACCACCTGGCATT